>DAOMFH010000054.1:0-10337 GCA_035429705.1 Actinomycetota bacterium | reverse complement strand
GCCGCCCGTAACCCCGCCACGACTGCTGCGCGGTTGGGGATGTTGATCATGGAAAACCCCCAACGACGCAACAGTCGCGCACTGCAAACCGGCCACACCTCCAGGCGGGCGACTCCCGCCGGGTCCGCATGGTCCGTATCGGCGCTGCGAGTGCTGCGGCTGTCGGTTGGTTCACGACTGATGCACGGTTGGGGATGTTGATCAAGGAAAACCCCCAACGACGCAACACTCGCTCGCGAACCGCCCGACCCCAGCCACGGATTCCGCCCGACCACGGCAGCACCCCAGAACACACAGACCTGCGCAGGACCACACCCCCGCCGCGCACTGTCAGCCGGCCACAGAAACTGCCCGGTTGCCAAGTTCACCGCCGGACAACTCAGCGCCCGGCCACGCACCAAGAAGGGCCAGACACTGAGCAGCCACGCAGAACTGCTCGAATCCGAAGAACCGGAAATGATCGATCATGCCCCGGCTGCGCCGCGCCGGGCGTGACCGAACCGTACAGGTTCCCCGGTCACGGCTGCCCAGTATCGCGTGCCGAACTCCCAATGCCACCACTCCTGGGGATGCGGCACGAAGCCCGACCCGGACATGACCCGGGCGAGCAGCCGGCGCAGGTCGCGAGCCGGCAACGGCCCGTCGGGCTCCAGGGCCGTCGCCGCCGCCTCCGGTACGAACGCATCGAACCGGGTACCCAGCTCCAGGCAGTGACCGCGCCACGTGAGCGTCAGGTCGGCGGTGCCACCGGAAGCATGCGGCGGGCAGAACCTGGGTTCCGGGTCCGGGTAAGCGACGAACCCGGGCGGCAGGGACTCGTCGCGGTACACCCGGTCGTGCAGCACCGCCTGCAAACGGGGGTCGCGCCACGCGTCCCAGATGCCGAGCCCGAATGGCGCCGGTAACGCCTGCGCAGCGGCAACCAGTCGCTGCAGGACTTCCGCGCGCAGATACGCACCGGGCACCGCGAAGGGCCACCCTTCATGCCAGTAGGCACCCATCACACGGATCCGGGGGTGTTCGACCGGGACCAGGTCGGTCGACTCCCCGACCGGCGCATCGGGCAGGACCTCGAACTCGGGGGCGGTCGCTACGGGGACCAGCCCCTTGGCCCACTCCCCCGGCCCTACACCGATCTTCACCGGATCGACGCTTGCCCACGCGTAGTCGGGTAGGTGTTCCGGGACAGCTTGCACACGACCATCCAACCGCGCGGATAGCCTTCTGTCGTGGCGAGGGTCGCGGTGGTGGGCGCTGGGATGGGCGGTCTGGCCGTCGCGGCCCGGCTGGCGGCCCGGCGGCACTCGGTGACCGTGTTCGAACAATGGCACTCGCCCGGCGGCCAGAACACCGGACTGCAGCACGGGGGTTTCCGCTTCGACCTCGGCCCGACCTCACTGACCCTGCCCGCGGTGTACCGGGACTTGTTCCTGAAGACCGGGCGCAGCCTGGAGGACACCGTGGACCTGCAGGCGGTCGATCCCGGCTTCGGATACCACTTCCGGGACGGCACCGTCGCCACGGTGCCCGGCGCGGGGGTCGGCGCGTGCGCTGACGCCCTGCAGGACGCGCTGGGCGGGGACACCGGACACGAGTGGCGGGCACTGTTGCGTCGCGCCGGCGACATCTGGGCGATCACCCGCAAGGACGTCCTCGGCCGGGAATCGGCGGGCTACCGTGACCTGCTCCCGCTGGCCAGGTCGCACAAGACGCTGCGGACGATGGCCCCGTGGCAGACCCTGCGGCAGTTGGGCAACCGGACTCTGCGCGATCCTCGGGCCCGGATGATCCTGGATCGCTACGCGACGCACAGCGGTTCCGACCCGCGCCGCAGCCCGGCGACGCTGGTGACCATCCCGTTCGTGGAACAGACCTTCGGAATGTGGCACGTGGGCGGCGGCTTGCACACGCTCGTGGGCGCGCTGTATCAGCGCTGCCTGGATCTGGGCGTGCAGTTCCGGTTCGACACCCCGGTGGAGCACATCCTCACCGACGAGCGCGGCGTGACCGGCGTCGCCACCGTTGGCGGGCACCAATCGGCTGACGTCGTCGTAAGCGACGCGGACGCGCAGACTGTCTACACGCGATTGCTGGACGATCCCCGCGCGCGCACCCCCCGCCAGCGGCTGACCCGGATGCGGCGCTCATACTCCGCATTCGTCCTGCTGCTCGCCGTGGCCGGCCGGACACCGGGAATCCGGCACCACAACGTCTGGTTCCCCGACGACTACGACGCCGAGTTCGACGGATTGTTCAGCCGGGAACCACAGCCACCGGCCGAACCCACGATCTACGCATGTGTCCCGGATGACCCGCGAATGCGCCCCGCCGGCCACGAGGCATGGGCCATCCACGTCAACGTGCCGGCCCATGCACCTGCCGGCCTCGACTGGAATACGGCGGGGGAAGGCTACGCCGACCACGTGCTGCAGGTACTGGCCGAACGCGGCGTCGACCTGCGGCAGCGCATTCTGCGGCGCGAAACCCGTACCCCGGCCGACCTGACCCGCACCCTTGCATCCCCGGACGGCAGCATCTACGGCATGTCCGGCAACGGCCGGCTCTCGACCGCCCTGCGCCCGGGCAACCGCAGCCCGGTGCCCGGACTGTTCCTCGTCGGGGGATCCGCGCACCCCGGTAGTGGCCTGCCTATGGTGGGTATGGGCGCCGAGATCGTGTCCACGGCGATCGGCCCGGCCTGACACGGGCCGCTGGAGCAGCACCTCACTCCTCGATGGGGACCGCGCGCCATGCTGGATGCACTGCGCAAGACTCCGTCTCGACGCGGGGCGGGAAGCAGCGACCTCGTCGTCCGGGGCGCCAGATGAATGAGTAGGTGTTACTCACTACCGCGAATGCCGCACGAACTTGACTGGCTGGCATGAACAGACGCACACACATCCCGATCCTGCTGTCAATCGTGCCCGGCCTGCTGATCGCCACCCCTGCGGTGGCGGCCCCGGAGTACTCACCCGAAGTCACCCTTTCCTCTGCCGGGCAGGATGCGACCTCCCACCGCATGGCCGGCACTCCGGACGGGAATGCCGAACTGGTCACCTGGCGACGGTCCGACGGCACCCACACCCGGATTCAGGCGCGCTGGTATCGCAACGGCGGCTGGACCTCGGTGGCCACCCTCTCCGAGGCCACCGGAGACGCCGCAGCACCGCAGGTCGCAGTGTCCGACGCGGGGACCACCGCCGTGGTCACGTGGGTGATGGACGACGGGCAGTCGGCGGTTGTGCAATCCCGCTGGTACAGCAACGGCACCTGGGGTCCGGTCCAGCAGATCGGTTCTGACAACGCTGCGGGGGACGTCCGGGTTGACCTCAGCGCGGACGGTCACAAAGCGATGGCGGTCTGGCGCAACGGCAGCGGCGCGGATCGGAGAGTGCGCAGCGCGCGCGCCGTCGATGGCACGTGGACGCTTCCGCAGAGCTTGACCGGAGCTTCGACGGACTCGGTCACGATGAGACTGGACCTCAATGCTGCCGGTGACCAGGCTCAGCTCGCGTGGCGGCGGCTGTCCGGCGCGAGCTATCGCTTGGAGACGCGCAACTGGAACGCGGATACCGGATGGGGTCCCGCCCAGTTCATCTCGGCAGCTGGGGTGGTCACCGACGACGCGATCGTGAAGCTCCTTCCGGCGGGCGCTGCGATCCTGTGGCGGGAGCAGAACAACGGGGTCTACCAGGCGATGCTGCGCAAGATGGCGGGCGGCTCCTGGGGGCCGGCCACTCGCCTGTCGGCCGACTCAGCCGACGTTGCCGACCTGCACCTGGCTGCGACGCCGGACGCCATGTGGGCCGCCTGGTCACGTTCCACGGCGTCCTCGTCCGTGGTGGAGGTGACCCGAGGGGTCGATGGCGCATGGTCGGAACCGGTAGCCGTCTCCGACCCAGCGGCCGCCGCGATCGACCCGGCCCTTGCTGTCTCCGAGGCCGGTCACCGCGCGGTGGCGGTCTGGAAGCGAAACGGCGGGCAGGGCCAGCAGCGCGTTGACAGCGCCCAGTACGTCCACGGCCAATGGACCGACCCGGTCGCAGCATCCGGGACCGGGGCCATTGCCAACACACCGCTTCTGGCGGCAGATTCGGCCACTGCGACCCGGGGCATCCTCATCTGGACCGGCTATGACGGCAGCGACGCCCGCCTGCGCGCCGCGGAACTGACCGCCGTCAGTGTCCCGGATGCCCCAGATCAGGTGAGCGCTGCGGCAACCGGGCCCTCGCAGGTGACGGTGTCGTGGAATGCCCCATTCAGCGGACGCCGTCCGATCACCGGCTACGAGGTCGTCACTGAAGGCGGCGGTCCCGGTTGCGTCACCACCGGCCTCACCTGCACCGTGACGGGCCTGACCGGTGGCACGCACCGGTTCCGCGTAACGGCGGCGAACTCTCAGGGCAGTTCGCCGGGGGCACTCAGCAATCCGATCACGCTGGTCGACAGCGCGGGGCCGGGCGACGGCGCAACGACTCCCGGTGTGGTACGGGGGCTGCGGGTGAAGGTGAAGCGGAACAAGGCGGTCGTGAAATGGCTGCCTGAGGCTTCGGCCTCGAGCTACCAGGTTGCGCTCAAGAAACGCGGAGCCGCGCCACGGACTCGCGCGGTCTCGGTCGAGCGGACGAGGTTCACGGTGGGCAAGGGCCGGTTCCGGGTCAGTGTGCGAGCGATCGGATCCGCGGGCCCGGGCCCGAAGGCGGCGATCAAGTTCCGGGTTCTACCCCGGCGATAGCGGTACGGCGCAGGGGGCCGGGTTGATGACTTCGACCCGGCCCCCTGCGCCATGCTTGGCCGTCGGTCCTCGCGGGGCAGCCTGCCCTTTCACGCCAGTGACTGATCGCACCGGCAGCGTGCGCGTTCTCGGACCCCGTGCCGGGCCCGCCCGTGAGGCGCTGTCGGGTCATGCACCGCGTGTGTTTCTCAAGTCGCCGCCACAGATCCCGCCTCGCCTGCAGGATGCACTGGGAATCACGAGCGCAGCGCCTCGCTTCGGATCGGCGGGGACTGCGACTGAAGACCGGGGGGGGTGGCCATTGCCGATGCAGCGTCCGCGAACCCACCCGGTCCCCCGCCGCCACGTTCACGAGACTCAGAATCGCCAGCTGGCCGTGGGCCAAGACACCCGCTCCCGCTGTCTTCCGTTCCCTGTATCCCTGGTCTCTGCTCTTGGCGGATTTCCGGAACACCTGTGTTTCGGAAACCCGAAACGCCTACCAGGAGACATCGCCCGCTAGTCGATCGGTTGCCGCATGTGAACATCGCTTCGGTCGAAGACTTCCCCAGACCTCGTCGAACAGACCATGAACCTCCAGCCCGTCCGTGAACTGGTCGCCCGACACCACCATGAACAGCCTCACCGCTTGGCTACCCCAGGTAGCGCCGGCAGTACTTCTTTCCCGTGGTGCAAGTTCGGGTGATTCGCGCCGACATGCATCCACAGGAGGCTGTCGGCAGCGGGGGGATGCCGCTGTCTGTGGCCAGTGTCCGCTGAGGGGGACGGGCACGGCGGTCTGCGCACCTGCTAGGCGTCCGTCCACCTACTCGGCCCGTACCGCGGGTGCCCTGCGGCCAACCGTTCGCGGGAATGCGTCTGTGCATGAGAGGCAACCGGATTGTCGCTGAGTCACGAAATCCCGGCCAACCGAAGCAGATCACCGCAACTGGCGCAGCTTCGCGGCACGGCGCGCCCTGCAGAGCGGGTGGCGGCAACCACCCCGGGCGCGCGACCGCGGGCGGCACGGCCGAGCGCTGCTGCGATTGCTCACCGCTGCCTGCGCACCCAGAGAGTCGAAGGTCCGGCATGAGCGCTGCTTTCATGAGCGAAAGCGTCGGTGACCCGGTACCGCCCCGAGGAAAGTGGGCGTTCGGCCTACTTCAGACGAGCGGTGAAGCCGGCTGTCTGCTCGCAGTAGCTGGCCCTTCCAGTGATCGTTCCGGTGATGCGCTTGGGGGTCGTGAACCGGCCATTGATTACAAGTGTTGCCGCGCGGTAGGTGAAAGTGCGGCGCTTGCCTCGCACCCGTGCGGCCTGCCGAGCGGTCACTTGCATCCGGGAGTACTCGAGCGGGATGATCGGCTCGCCGTCGCAGCGCAGGTCACCCAGGACTGTGTACTTCGACAGATACAGCCCGATCCCGCGTTCCGTGGAAAATCGGAGGCTCACGGTACCGCGCAGGCCGTGCTCGCCGGTGAACGAGCCCGGTGAGGGCCGGTCGGCGGCGTGGGCGCCGGTCATCGGCATCAGTGCGGTGGTGGCCAGCAGGATGGGGATAACTCGATGGGTTCTCATGAGTCGAGTCAAGAACCTCAGGGGCCAGCCCGCGTGAGTATGCGGTACTCAATCAGGCAGGCCCCGCAAGGCTGACTCCAACTCAGCACGGCTGCTGACGCCAAGCTTCGTGTAAACCCGCTGTAGATGGTTCTCCACGGTGCGCCGGGACAGAATCAGGCGCTCAGCGATGGTGGCAGCAGTCAGGTTCTGAATGGCCAGGTTCGCAATCTCGCGTTCCCGGCGGGTCAACGAGACAGCCACGCCCGCGGGTCGCAGCAGTCCCGGTGTGCGCGCCTGGTCGCACTGTTTGCGCAACTCGTCGAAGCGGACCGAGGCAGCCGTCGCCCGACGATTCTGCCCGGCCTTGGCGAACAGATCAGCAGCCGTCGCGGTCGCTTCCACCGCCTCTATCAAGAAGCCGAGTTCTGCCCAGCGCTCCGCTGCCGTGGACAGGGTCACAGGATCCCGAGCCACGAGGGCGCAGGCGTGCTGGGAGACCGTGTCGGCCCAGGCACTGCCCCCGGCCGACCGAAGAGCGTCGGACGGCCGCTCGCCGAGTCTCATCAGGTCGTGCCGAAGCTGCCACACCGGGACGGTCTGCCCGAGTGCCTCGGCGGCTTGGGCAGCCGATTCGAGCAGTTCACGAGCCCGGGTGGGTTCGCCGTTCGCGACCGCTGCCCAGGCCAGCCCACGCTGCACCAGGTCGGGTTCGAAGAACCCGGCGGGTTCGATCTCGTCGGCCAGGATCCGGCCCGCAGCCACCCTGGCACTGGCCCGGTCACCGGCCAGCCCTGAAGCCAGGGCAATGCCTCCCAGCGACCAGCGGATTCCGATGTGGTCGGCAAGGTCCTCGTTGATCGCCAATGCCCGGTCCAAGAACCGCCGTGCCGCCACGAGTTCGCCGCGGGCGATCGACACCCGTGCCCGCAGCAGCGCCCCGGTTGCCTCCCCCTCCAGGTCTCCGATCCGCACCATGGCCTTCTCGAGTTGCTCGGCATCGGACGCCGCTGCTGGCAAGTCACCGGCTAACAGATGAGCTATCGCGGCGCCGATCAGAGCCTGTTCGGCCGGGATCGGGACCTCGGCATCTGCCGCGAGCCAGTCGGCGAACGCCTGCGAGATAGCCAGCGACTGCGCGCTGCGTCCGACCAGGGGCAGGGCCAAGGTCGCGACGTAGTCCGCGCGCATCCTGACCTTCAGCGGCATGTCCTCCCGCCGGCCACCGTGTGCGGCTCGGAGTTCGTCGACCGCGATCAGCGCCTCGCGCGGGCGGCCGGCGTTCTGGATCATCAGCACTGCAGTGCGTCCGGCGATCTGCACGGCGGCTTCGGGGCAAACCTGGCGCCGGGCGGCTTCGAGCACCTCGAAGGCTTGCGCAGAGCGGCCCGCCAGGCACAGCACATGCGCACGGGTATCGGCGACTCCCGCGATGTCTTCATCGGAGACCGCTTCCCGCGCCGCACTCGCCAGGACCTCGAGAGCCGAGCTGACATCCCCCGTGCGGAACTCGGCCTCCGCCAGTGCGATCGCAGCCGCCGTGCCGCCGCCGGCGCTCACTGCCTGCTGGG
This sequence comes from Actinomycetota bacterium, assembly GCA_035429705.1. GTDB lineage: Bacteria > Actinomycetota > Actinomycetes > S36-B12 > UBA10799 > JADKAV01. Next base: position 2,495 of record DAOMFH010000054.1, on the reverse strand, counting down.
CCAGACGCTTGGCCAGCCGGAGGTCGAACAGGGCCTGTGCCCGTTTGCTCGCACGGACCAACTGGTCGGCCGTCGGCCGACGATCCGCGTCGTCGAGCCAGGCCACCAGGTGCAGTATGTCGTCCTGCCGACGGGCACCACATTCCTCGATCCGTTGTGCCAAGCGTGCCCGGAGCCGACGCTGCCGGGTGACCGGCGAATCCGCCCGCAGGATCTCGCCGAACACCGGGTGCCCCAGCCGCACCTGTGAACGGCGGCCCGACTGGTCGAGCACGATCAGGCCCCGCTGCTCGAGTTCCTCCATGGGCGGGTCGTCCAGCATGGCGGTGAGGTCGGACTCCGAGACGACGCCGGCCACCGCCAGGATCTCCAGCACCCGCATCGCCTCGGGGCTCAGCCGCCCGATCCGGCGTCGCACGATGTCTGCCAGCCTCATCGAGGTGGTGTCGCCGCTGCGCACCTCCCACATGCCGGAGACCTTCGTAAGGGTCTCGTCGACAAGGGCCGCACGCACCATCTCGCGCAGATACAGCGGATTACCCTCGGTGCGCCGGAGCAGACGCTGGGTCATGCTCAGCGAGACTGGCGGTCCCAGGATCTCCTCAAGCAGGCGGTGCACCCCCTCGACGTCCAACGGATCGAGGTCGACGATCTCCAGCCGGCTGCTGCGCCAGAGCGAGTCGATGGCATCGGGCAAGGGATGGTCGGACCGTACGGTTGCGAGCAGGCGACAGACCCGAGCGTTCACCAACTGCTGCACCAGCGCGGCGGAGCCTGAATCCAGCAGATGACAATCGTCGACCAGCAGCAACACCGGTCGGGTGCCGTGATCACGGGTCCAGTCGGCCCGCACCTGCTGGAACAACGCCGCAGCGTCTCGCTGGTCGCCCAGGGGTGGCAGCACCGCAGCCAGTGCGGCGAAAGGGAACTGCTGTGTGCTCTCGCCAGCGATGGAGTGCAGCACGACGAAGCCGCGTTCCTGCGCCTCCTGGGCGAGGTCGGCAGCGAGGTGGGTCTTGCCGATCCCCGGGGGTCCGACCAGCGCGGCGGATCCGAAAGACGGCGACAGCAAGGAGGCTCGCAGGATACGCAGGTCGCTGTCGCGTCCCACCGTCGGCCAACGGTCCACGCGCTGCAGTATGCCATCGGCGGCCGGGTAGCGGCACGAGTCATTCGACCAGGTCACGGATGATCAGGTCCAGTGCCCGGGCTCGCACCTGATCGGGCGCTGAAGCGTCACTGGCCACATCGCACAGCAGTGGGGCCACCCGCCGGCTACGCGCCACCTGGAGCAGCGCACGGACCTCTGCCCAATGCGCTTCGAGACCCTCCTCGCGCACAGCTGGCATGAGTTGGGCCCACGTGACGTCCATGGCTTCAGTACAGCGGCCAACCACGGCCGCACCCTGAGTAACGGCTACTCAAAGAGGTTCCTGGGGGCAGGACCAGTCCTGGCTGCTCGGGGCTTGGCCCTCCTTAGGCGTCCCAGGATTCTGAGTCGGCACGCCGACTGGGTCGCGTACGGGTCGTGATCCTCGCGTGTCGCCACCCAGCGCCGCGAGTGTTGAATGGTTGTCGATTGGTTCCCGACTGTTGACCGAGTCCGGTGCAAGCCCGACAGCGGCGCATACTCGGCGTCGATGACTCTCCGCCGGGGTAGCGGACATGGATCACGGGGTGCAGCGGCCCTGGCGACTCGCGACCGCGCCGTTGCGGTCGGCCACGCCCACCGCTCGGCCCGGCGTCACCACCACCCCGGCGAGTTTCGGCCCCGAGACCCGAAGCCCACCAAAGACCGTGTCGCACCGGAGCGCGTCGCGACCCGGTCCATGGCATCGTCACGCGGCGTCGAGCCGGGTGCGCACGGCCCACAGCACCTGACCCAGCCCGACGATTCCCAGCACAAGCGCCAGCCAGCCCCCGGCCTGAGCCCAGACCGGGCCCCCTACCGAGGCCGCGATCAGGAACACTCCGGCGACCAGAACCCGGGTCGGCCGCTCCGACAGGCTCATCACCCCGATCTCGGTGAATCCGACTCCCGCCGCCCGTGCGCGTGTGTACTCCTGCAGGAACGCCAGGAAGGCCGCTGCCGCAGCCGGCCAGGGGTTGGTCGCGGCCAGCCCCAGCCCGATAAGTAGGGCAACATCACCCACCCGGTCCGCGACGCTGTCCAGGACGTACCCGAAGTCGGAACTGCGACCGGTCAGGATGGCAACCGCACCGTCGAGGTTGTCGATGATGCCGACTGCCAGGGCGATCAGTCCGGCCGGCAGGAACCACCCCCGAATCGCGCAGTAGGGCACGCTCAGCGCCACCAGGGGGCCGAGCATCGTCACCGCATTCGGCGAAAGCCTTGCCGCAGCGAGCGGTCTGGCCAGGACGTACGTGACCGTCAGCCACACCTGCACGGGTATCGAGGTACGGGGATCCAGTCCGCCGTGCAGCGCCGCCCAGCGCTCGAAGTACTCCCGGCGAGTCACACCGTCAAGCCTAGG
>DAOMFH010000053.1:0-10562 GCA_035429705.1 Actinomycetota bacterium | reverse complement strand
AAAGTCCCTAGTGAGGTGATAGCCATGGTGAGTCCGGGCACTGTCCTTTGGGGGCAGGCCATCATTTACACGATCTACGTCGCGGCCATCTTGTTGCTGATGGCCTGGTTCAGTTACAGCATCACGCGGACTGGACCGTCCAAAGTCAATCCGAAGTTCTTCTACAGTTTCGTGGGGTTCCTGGTTCTCGTCGGAGTTGCCATCCACGTCACCACCTATCTGACGATCCCGTGGAAGAACGTCGATCTGCATGGCGCCGGGCACCCCGCTGCGCAGACCTTCGACATCGTCATGGAGGACCACGAGTTCCAGATGCCGACGGACGTTCTCGAGGTGACCTGCGACCAGTTGACGGAGTTCAACGTCGTGTCCAACGACCTGACATACGGTTTCGGCGTCTTCCGGCCCGACAACTCGATGGTCTTCCAGATGCAGGTCGTCCCCTGGCGCGACGACAACGCCGTCAAGTGGACGTTCTCCGAGGACGGGCTGTACACCGTGCGCTCCACGGAGTACTCCGGCCCAGAAGGCGACCAGATGATCCTGAAGGACGCGATCCGCGTCACCGGTTGCGAAGCGTGAAGGGCAGGTTGACATGTCATTCGTCAGCACACTGATGGAAGGCAACAAGGGAGCCTTCCACCCGGCAACGCAGACCCCGATGCAGAAGCTCACGCTGCGCTTCGTGATCGTCGGGTTGGTGTACTACGCGTTCGCGGCCATCGAGGGCATGATCATGCGCATCTATGCCGTCGATCAGATCTCGCTGATCGGGACCAAGCAGTACTTCGGGATCCTCACCGCCCATCCGCTGGTCGGCATCTTCGGCTCGAGCTACATGCTGGTCTTCGGCGCGTTCCTGTTCCTCGTCCCGTTCCTGCTGAAGAAGCCGCTGTGGAGTTTCCGCCTGGCGAACTGGACCTGGGGGCTGATCACGGTCGGCACGTTCGTGTTCTGGATCGACGGATTCGTCTCCCACTACGCCCCGCTCTACACGCTGTACTGGCCGCTGCCGGCGGACTTCACACAGTTCAACGCGCTGGCCGGCGCGATCTTCATCACCGGGATCGCGCTGATCATGCTGGGCACGGTGTTCTTCGTGATCAACATCTTCGCCACGCTGCTGTACACCCCGAAGGGACAACCGCATGTCCCCAAAGGAAAGACATTCCTGGACGCCATGGGGTTCACCGGCCTGTTCAACCTGTTCACCGGCAAGCGTCGGCGCAAGGACTCGGACTTCCTGCTGCCCTTGCCCGTCGTCGCGATCGCACGTGGCACGGTGGATGTGGCGCTCAACGCGGGCATCATCCTGTTCACCGGGGTGCTGATCCTGGTCTACATGGTGGCCGAGTTGTTCGGCACCAGCCTGCGGCAGAGCGCTGTCGATGCGCTGCTGTACAAGAACTGGTTCTGGTGGGGTCTGGACCTCGTGGCCGACGGGCTGGTCCTGATCTTCGTGGCCGGCACCTGGTACCTGCTCGCGACGCTGATCACCGGCCGGTCGCTGTTCATGCAGAACTGGGCGCGTGCGCTGCTGGCACTGGAACTGGTCGTGTCCTGGACCGTTTGGTCGCACCACCTGCTCAGCGACCAGGGCCAGCCGGCCATCCTGAAGATCGTCTCCGGCGAGATGGTGACGATGTTCGAACTGATCACACAGGGCCTGGCGTTCTTCATCACGCTGGCCACGCTCTGGGCCGCACGTCCGCTGGAGATGACCAACCCGTTGAAGTTCCTGCTCGGCGGGCTGCTCGGGTTCGCGCTGGCAGTACCGGCCGGCATCCTGCAGGCCGACGCCGGGCTCAACCGGATCCTGCACAACACCCAGTGGGTGGTCGGACCGCACGTGCATGTGGCGATCCTGGTCGGGCTGACCATGACGCTGTATGCGGCGGTGTACTTCCTGCTGCCGATCCTCACCAACGGCGCGCAACTGTGGAGCCAGAAGCTGGCCAACTGGCACTTCTGGCTGCAACTGATCGGCGGGATCGGCATGGGCGCCTTCATGGGCATGGCCGGTCTGCGCGGCATGCTGCGCCGGACCCTCTACTTCAACGGGGAGTTCGAGCCGTACATGTGGCTGGCCGCCATCTGCGGGGCCATGATGCTGATCGGCCTGGGCCTGTTCCTGCTGAACATCGTGATGACGGTGGGTTTGAAGGGTGCGCTCGGCATCTTCCAGAAGTCCACTCTGGACAAGGACGTTCTGGTCCCCGGCACCCCGCCGGACGACGCAGTCGCCGACGTCCCGGTCGGGTAGGCCATCAGGAGGGGCCGCGATGGGCTCGGCGTTCCCAGCGACCGAGCCACCGCGGCTCCTACTGAGCGGACCTCGGGGCGGGGTGACCTGTTGCCGCGCAGATGGCCCACAACACAGGGGCAGCTAAGCGGTACCGGGCCATCGAGCACGCGGAACCTCGCCGTAGCCCGGATAGCCCGGAACTCCCGCGCGAAGTGCCGGTCCCTGATCGGCCGGGGGTTCCCGGCTGGCGCGACAATACGACCGCGAAGCGGCGTGCAGGCAAGCCGGTTGTCCCTCCTGCGCTTCGGCGCATGCCGGTGCAGGCGCGGAGAGCACCGGCGCCCCGGCTACTGCGCCAGCAGACCGTTCAGCAGATCCAGCGCCGCATCGCAGCTGGCCTTCCGGATCGCCGCCCGGTCCCCAACCAGAGTCACCCGGCGGACCGTCGCGCACGGACCGGCCACTGCGAGGAACACGGTGCCGACCGGCTTGCCCTCTTGTTCGGCCGGGCCGGCCACCCCCGTCGTGCTCAGCGCCCAGGTGGCACCGAAGATCTCCCTCGCCCGCTCCGCCAGCGCCCGGGCGACGGCCTCGGAGACCGCGCCGTGTGTTTCGAGCAACTGCGGATCAACCCCCACCACATCACGTTTGGCCTCGACCGTGTAGGCCACTACGCCCCCGCGCACCACTGCAGAGGCGCCCGGGATGTCGGTCAGGGCGGCACACAGCAGACCACCGGTCAGCGACTCCACGGTGCACACGCTCTGACCCCGCGACTGCAGGGCGGCGATAACCTCAGCGGCCCGCGGCACGACGTGCCTTCTTCATCGCCGTGCGCTCGCTGTTCCGGCGCAGATGGACCACCCGCACGATGTAGTCGATCCCGGTCAGGATCGTCAGCGCGACGGCCAGCAGCATGGCCGGCCAGCGAAGATCTGCCAGCCACCCGGTCGCCGGGATCAGGTACAGGAAGATGGCCAGCATCTGCGTGACCGTCTTGGCCTTTCCGCCCCGGCTGGCCGGGATCACGCCGTGCCGGATGACGAAGAAGCGGGCCAGGGTGATACCGATCTCGCGTCCCAGGATCACGATGGTGACCCACCACGGCAGTTCCCCCAGGATGCTCAGGCCCAGCAGCGCCACACCGGTCAGGGTCTTGTCGGCGATCGGGTCCGCGACCTTGCCGAAGGTGGTCACGAGGTTGCGTGAGCGGGCGATCGCCCCGTCCGCCAGATCCGTCAGACTGGCCAGCACGAAGACCACGGCAGCCGCCCAGCGCGACGTGGCCGTATCAACTGCCAGCAGGTAGCCGAAGACCGGAACGAGTAGCAGACGCAGCATGGTGAGCGCGTTCGGCAGGTTCCACAACTGCGAGGGGCTGGGCGGGTCCGCCATGGGGTCCGGCCGGCCCCAGCGCGGGGGCGGTTCGCTCATGACTGGATTTCCGCGACCAGGTCCGCCCCCACTGAGTCCACCACTCGGGCCACCACGACCGCCCCTGCCGCCTCTCCGCGCAGTGTGGTCGACCCGTCCTCCGGACCCTGGAACTGCGTCTTGCCAGCTTCGACCAGCACCCGCACGGACTCCCCGATCCGGGCCTGCGCCCGTTGCGCCATGACCTCCTCGGCAACGGATGCCAGGGCATCTGCGCGCAGGTCGATCTCGTCGGGATCCACGTGCCCGACGAAGCCGGCCGCCTCGGTCCCCTCCTCGTCGGAGTAGCCGAACACCCCGATCGCGTCGAGCTGGGCGCGGTTCAGGAAGTCGACGAGCGTCTGGAAATCCGCGGGCGTCTCCCCCGGGAAACCCACGATGAAATTCGACCGGATCGCCGCAGCCGGGTTCAGCGCCCGGATCGTGTCGATCAACCGCAGGAAGTCGTCGGTGCCGCCGAACCGCCGCATGCGCCGCAGCACCGCCGGGCTGGCATGCTGGAACGACAGGTCGAAGTAGGGCGCCACCCCCACCGTCGAGCCGATGATGCGCACCAGATCCGGTCGCATCTCGGCAGGTTGCAGATACGCCACCCGCACGCGCTCGAGCCCGGGTATTTCAGCAAGATCGACCAGCAGGCTCTCCAGCAGTCGCAGATCACCGAGATCCTTGCCGTACGAGGTGGAGTTCTCACTGACCAGGTTGACCTCCAGCACCCCCTGCTGCACCAGCCAGGACACCTCACCGGCAACATCCACCGGGCGACGCGACACGAAGGAGCCACGGAAGGACGGGATCGCGCAGAAGGTGCAGCGACGGTCACAACCGGAGGCGAGCTTCACAGAGGCGACCGGGCCGTCGGACAGCCGCCGGCGCACGCCGACATGGCCGGGCAGGACGGCCAGATCCTCGGAGCGCTGCGCGGGCGCCGGGGGCTGCAGGCTCCGGCGGTCATGCGGGGTGTGCGAGGCGACGTGTCCGCCGGAAAGCAACGTGCGCAGCGTCTCCGGCAGGTGCGGGTACGCGTCGAAGCCGAGCACCGCATCCGCCTCCGGCAGCGAGTCGGCCAATTCGGTCCCGTAACGCTCAGCCAGACAACCGACCGCCACCACCTTGCCCGGCAACTCGTGGGCGGCCATGATCGTGTCGATCGAGTCCCGTTTGGCGGCGTCGATGAACCCGCAGGTGTTCACCACCACGGTGTCGGCGTTCTGCGGATCATCCACCAGATCCCAGCCGTCCTGCGCGAGTCCGGCCGCGAGTTCCTCAGAGTCGACCTCGTTACGTGCGCAGCCGAGCGTGAGGATCGAGACCGATGGCCGGGTCACGCGCCGTCGCCGCCCACCCCGCGCAGATCCGCGATGACCGCCGGCAGGTCGTCGGGGCCGACCAGCACGTCACGGGCTTTGGAACCCTCGCTCGGCCCGACCACCCCGCGGACCTCCAGCAGGTCCATGAGCCGGCCCGCCTTGGCGAAGCCGACCCGCAGTTTGCGCTGCAGCATGGATGTCGAGCCGAACTGGGTGCTCACTATCAACTCGGCGGCCTGGCACACCAGTTCCAGGTCGTCACCGATGTCGTCGTCGATGATCGCTCGCGATCCCGCCGCCTGCTCGATGTCCTCCCGGTAGACCGGCGCCATCTGGGCCTTGCAGTGCGCCACGACGCTGCGGATCTCATGCTCGGGCACGAACGCCCCCTGCAACCGGATCGGCTTGCTGGCCCCCATCGGCAGGAACAGGCCGTCGCCCTGCCCGATGAGTTTCTCGGCTCCCGGCTGATCGAGGATCACCCGGCTGTCGGTCTGGCTCGATGTCGAGAACGCCAGCCGGGAGGGCACGTTGGCCTTGATCAGGCCAGTCACCACGTCCACACTGGGTCGCTGGGTGGCCAGCACCAGGTGGATCCCGGCAGCGCGGGCCAACTGGGTGATCCGCACGATCGCGTCTTCCACGTCGCGGGGGGCGACCATCATGAGGTCGGCCAGCTCGTCGACGATGATCAGCAGGTAGGGGTAGGGCTGCAGCGTGCGCTGAGTGCCCGGTGGCGGCACCACCGTTCCCGCCGCGACCGCCTTGTTGAAGTCGTCGATGTGCCGGAAGCCGAACGCCGCGAGGTCGTCGTAGCGCATCTCCATCTCTTTGACGACCCACTGGAGGATGTCGGCCGCCTTCTTGGGATCCGTCACGATCGGGGTGATGAGGTGCGGAATCCCGTCGTAGATGCTCAACTCCACCCGTTTGGGGTCGATGAGCACCATCCGCACCTCGTCCGGGGTGGCCCGGGCCAGCACGGACGTGATCAGTGTGTTGATGCAGACCGACTTGCCCGCGCCGGTGGCACCGGCGACCAGCAGGTGCGGCATCCGGGCGAGGTTGCCGCAGACGAAACCGCCCTCGACGTCCTTACCGAGGCCGATCAGCATCGGGTGACTGTCCGACTGCGGCACCCGGCTGCGCAGCACATCCGAGAGGCTGACGTTCTCCCGGTCGGTGTTGGGGATCTCGATACCGATCGCGGACTTGCCCGGGATCGGCGACAGGATACGGACCTCCGGGCTCTTCACCGCGTACGAGATGTTCTTGCTCAGCTGGGTGACGCGCTCCACCTTCACCGCGGGTCCGAGCTCCACCTCGTAGCGGGTCACAGTCGGCCCCCGGCTGAACCCGGTGACCCGGGCATCCACCTCGAACTGGTCCAGCACCCCGCTGAGGGCGGCGACGACCTGGTCGTTGGCCGCGGTGGCGGCCTTGTGCGGCGGACCCGGCTTGAGCAGGTCCAGCGACGGCAGCCGGTACACCACATCACCGGACAGGAGCAACTGCTCAGCGGTGCTGAAGTCCAGGGCGTCCAGCACCTCGGAGGTGTCCACGGACACCGTCAGGTCCTGTGCCAGCACGGGGACCGCGGTCGCATCGATGCGCTGCGTGACATCCTCGGCGGGCTCCTCGGCCTCGGTCGCCACCGGGCTCACGAACGCCTCGTCACCCACGAGGTCCTCGGGGATCTGCTCGGCCGGCTTGCCCGACGCGCCCAGCCGCTGCTTCAGCCCGGCCCCGACGGCGGAAAGGTCGACGCCCTTCACGCGGCGGCGCAGGTCGGCCACTGACGTGCCGGTCACCATGAGCAGACCGGCGACCAGGATCAGCGACAGGATGAGCCCCGTCAGGATCGCCCCGAGCAAGGACAGGAACGGAATCGTGGCCACCCAGCCGGACCAGCCACCGGCCGAGCGCATCTCCACCTGCCCGTCGATGGGCTGTGGGGTGCCGTTGAACAGGTGCACGAGTCCGGCAGCCGACAGCAGAACCAGCAGACCACCGATCAGGTGGTGCGGCTGGAAGCGCCGCTGCGGGTGGCGCAGGGTCCGCCAGGCCAGCCAGCCCAGCAGCAGCGGGACCAGGACGTCGAGGGCCCCCACCGCGCCGCCGACCACGACCGTCACCGCCGGCTCCAGACCACCCTCGGCACCCCACCAGGCCACTGCTGCCACGACCACCGCCAGGATCGCGTAGAGCAGACCCAGGCCGTCCCGGCGTAGGGCCGGGTCGAGGTCCCGGGCGCCCCGGCCGACGCGGCGAACCCCGCCGCCGATCAAGTGGGCCAGGCCCAGCCACGCCGCGACCAGCGCCCTGAGCACAGAGCGCAGGAACCTTCCCACCCCACCGGAACTCCCGGCCTTGGCTTTGGCCGGTGACGAACCCGTCCGGCTGGTGGGCTTCTTGGCGGGGGTTTTGGACCGCGTACTTCGCCCGGAAGCGGGGCGCGAACTGCGGGTGGGCGTGCGGGATGCCATGCAGACAAGACTAACGGCCGGATCGGACACCCCCGGGTCACGACGAGCGTGGCGCGGCCGTGTCGTGGCAGCCCGCCATCAGCCCTCGATGACCACCGGCACGATCATGGGCCGCCGGCGGTGCTGGGCGCTGACCCACTTGCCCAGGGTCCGGCGCACGATCTGCGCCAGGGCGTGCTGTTCGGTCACGCCGTCCTGGAGTGCGGCCAGCAGTCGCGCCTCGATGGTCGGGACGACCTCGTCGAACACGGCGTCGGAGTCGGCGAAGCCGCGGGCATGGATCTCCGGGCCGGCCAGGATCTTGCGTTCCACATGGTCGACCACGACCACGACGGAGATGAAGCCCTCCTCGCCGAGGATGCGGCGGTCCTTCAACGACCCCTCGGTGATGTCGCCGACACTGGCCCCGTCGACGTAGACGTAGCCGCAGGGCACCTCGCCGGAGATCGTGGCCACACCGTCGACCAGATCCACCACGCTGCCGTCCTGGGCCACCACGATGCGCTCGCGCGGGACCCCGGTCTGCTCGGCGAGCCGGGCGTTGGCGTGCAGGTGGCGCACCTCCCCGTGCACCGGCATCACGTTGGCGGGTTTGACGATGTTGTACAGGTACAGCAACTCACCGGCCGCGGCATGCCCGGACACGTGGACCAGGGCGTTTCCCTTGTGCACCACCCGGGCCCCGGTGGCGGTCAACCCGTTGATCACGCGGTTCACCGCATTCTCGTTGCCGGGGATCAAGGATGAGGCCAGCACCACCGTGTCGCCGGGGCCGACCCGGATCTCGTGATCATGCGCGGCGATGCGTGACAGCACGGCCATGGGCTCGCCCTGCGACCCGGTGCAGACCAGCACGACCTCGTCGTCACGCAGTTCCCCGATCCGCTCGGAGCTGACCAGGGTGTTCCCGGGGACCCTCAAATAGCCCAGGTCCCTGGCCACGTTCATGTTGCGCACCATGGAACGCCCCACCAGGGCGACCTTGCGGCCGTTGGCGGCGGCCAGGTCGATCACCTGCTGGATCCGGTGCACATGGCTGGCGAAACTGGCCACGATGACCCGTCTGGGGGTGCTGGTCATGACGTGTTCGAGTGCGGGCAGGATCTCCGACTCGGAGGTGACGAATCCGCCCACCTCCGCGTTCGTGGAGTCCACCAGCAGCAGGTCGACGCCCTCCTCGCCCAGCCGGGCGAAGCCCCGCAGATCGGTCAGCCGGCCATCCAGGGGTAGTTGGTCCATCTTGAAGTCGCCGGTGTGCAGCACCCGGCCAGCCGGGGTGTCGATGCACACGGCCAGTGCATCCGGGATGGAGTGGTTGACGGCCAGGAAGCCGACCCGGAAGGCGCCGAGCCACTCGGTGTCCCCCTCCTTGACCACGTGCAGCTGCGGCTTGAGCCGGTGCTCGCGCAGTTTCGCCTCCACCAGGGCCAGGGTGAGTTTCGAGCCGTAGATCGGGATGTCGGCCCGCTCACGCAGCAGGAAGGGAACTGCTCCGATGTGGTCCTCGTGGCCGTGGGTGAGCACCAGCCCGACGATGTCAGCCAGGCGGTCGCGCAGGAACTCGAAGTCCGGCAGGATCAGATCGACCCCGGGCTGGGACTCCTCGGGGAACAGCACCCCGCAGTCCACGATCAGCAACTGACCGTCGGTCTCGAAGACCGTCATGTTGCGGCCGACTTCGCCGAGCCCGCCGAGGGCGACGACGCGCAGCCCGCCCGCCTCCAGTTCCGGGGGGGTTTCAGGCACCGACCGCCTCCAGGGCTGCGATGACCCCGTCGACCTGCTGTCCGGTGGCGGCCACCAGCGGCGATCGGTTGGTACCCCCGGGCAGTCCCCGCCGGTTGAGCACACCCTTGACCGTCATGGCGGCCTGGGTGACGAAGATCGCGTCGGTGGGCGGCAGCGTCGAGAAGTGCAGCCGACGGGCGGTATCCAGGTCACCGGCCAGGAACGCCGTGCGCATGGCGGACAGGGCAGCGGCCATGAAGTGGCCGGTGACGCTGACGAAACCGGTGGCCCCCAGCGCCAGCAGGGGCAGGTTCAGCACGTCGTCGCCGGAGTACCACAACAGGTCGCTGCCGGCCAGCACTCGCGCGGAGGCCGCCAGATCGCCCTTCGCGTCCTTGACCGCCAGGATGTTCGGGTGCTCGGCCAGGCGGATCAGGGTCGGGGTGGCGATCGGCACCCCACTGCGGCCCGGGATGTCGTAGAGCATGACGGGCAGGTCGGTCGCGTCGGCGACAGTGCCGAAATGCGCCAGCAGGCCCTCTTGCGGCGGCTTGTTGTAGTACGGGGTGACCGCCAGCAGCCCGTGTGCGCCGGCCGCCTTCGCCTGCCGGGCGAGCTCGACACTGTGGGCGGTGTCGTTGGTGCCGACCCCGGCGATGACCCGGACCCGGTCGCCGACCGCGTCCACGACCGCGCGGATTGCCTGCGACTTCTCGGCGTCCGTGGTGGTCGACGCCTCCCCCGTGGTGCCGTTGACCACCAGGCCGTCGTTTCCACTGTCCACCAGGTGGGAGGCCAGTGTGGCGATCCCGTCGACGTCGAGCGAACCGTCCGCGGCGAAGGGCGTGACCATCGCGGTCATCACCGTGCCGAATGCGTCTTGCATGACCTCCACGCTACCTGTCCGCGCGGCGGCTACGGGGCGACCCGCCCGTTGCGTTCGAAGGCCGCGTGGGTCAGGGGCATCAATTCGGCCCAGAAACCTTCCATGCGATCGGCGACCATCTCGATCTCCCGTTGCGGAAAGGAGGGGAAGGCCGCGTCGGGTCGCTTGGTGCGCAGCGACAGGAAGTTCATCAGTGACCGGGCGTTCATCGTCACGTACATCGAGCTGTAGGTCGCCACGGGGAGCACACCGCGGGCGACCTCCCGGGCGATGCCGGCGTCGAGCATGGTCTGGTACGCCGCGTAGGCCCGTTCACATGCGGCCTTCGTCTGCGCCACCGTGGTTTCGTACTGCTCCGTGGTGCCCTCGACGAAGTCGTACGCGCCGGGCTTACCCTCCTGCACGAGCCGGCGGTCCGGGCCGGGGACGTAGAAGACCGGCCGCAATTCCCGGTATCGGCCGCTCTCCTCGTT
>DAOMFH010000052.1:0-10663 GCA_035429705.1 Actinomycetota bacterium | reverse complement strand
GGCCAGCGGTACCGCCAACCTGCAGAAGAGCGATCACCTGGCCGCCCTGCCGCACCTGGCCCACTGGCGGGAACGCAACACCGAACACCGCGCGCAGCTGCTGGAAATGGGCGCGCTGGCAGACGACGAAGCGCGGGTTCTGTCGATCGCACGGTTCACGTACTCCCAGGCCGCCCGTATCGGCGCGCTCGGTTGGCTCCGCAAGCAGGACATGCAACCCCTCGCCGGGTATGAACGACTGCTCGCGTGAGACACCAGTCAGCACGCCCACCAGTCGATCAGCACCTCACAATCAGCCGGCCAGGCGAACGGTGATCTTCACGGCACCACGCCCCTGCTCGGCTGCGCACTGGACCGCGTCCGGCACGCTCGCCAGGTCGTAGATGGGCCCGACGCAGTAGTCGACCCGCACCTTGCGCTCCTCGATCCTGCGTAGCGCTTCACGGAACGGAGCGAGCCCGGGCTCCGCCTGCGCCCCCACCGAGAACTGCAGGCGGACGCAGCGGTAGAAGGCCTCGTCGGTGTTGAGGGTCTCAACTTTGGCGGTGCTGAGGCCGTACAGACCCACGATGCCCTTTCGGCGCGCCTGCCCGATCGCAGCGTTGCGGATCTCGTTGGTTCCCACTGCGTCCACCACCAGGTCGGCGCCGCGTCCCTTCGTCGCGTCGGCGACGATCTCATCGAGGTCTTCGTCGGGGATCTTGACCGCGGTGGCCCCGAGTTCGCCAGCCACGCGAAGGCGTCCGTCGTTGAGGTCGGAGCAGATGACCTCCTCGAACCCGGCCCGCAGGGCCTCCTGGACGAAGAAGAGTCCGGCCGACCCTGCCCCGTGGATGACCGCCGTGCCGGCGGCACGGGGTGGCAACTCGGCGGGCCAGAAGTTCTCCCAGCCGAACAGAACGGTGCCGTACTGCTGCGCCATCATCAGGTGCGTCACGTCGGTGTCCGCCGACAGGTGCAGCGCGTGGTCGTCGTCAAGCAACTGGTACTCGGCGAAGCAGCCGCCCAACTCCCCGCGGGGGACCGTGAGCACGACGTCACCCACCCGGAACTCGTCGCTGAGTGACTCGATGACCACCCCGATGCCCTCGTGGCCCGGGTAGCCAGCCTTGGTCGGGCCCTCCGGGTGCAGGCGGCCGTCGCGGATGGCGTGCAGGTCGGAACCGCAGATCGACGCCCACTGCATCTCGACGACGAACTGCCCGCGCCGTGTGGGTTTCGGGTCGGGCCACTCGACGACGACGATGCCGCCCTCCACGGGCACATGCGAGCCCCACATGTCAGTGGTCCCTTCGTATCGATCGCCAGGCCCCATTCTCGCCGAGGGACCGGTCGTCTGTCCTGCGTGTCTCTGACTCCGCACTCGGTTGGCCTCGATCGTTTGGATGATCGCTGGACGCAACTGTGCCGGAGTTGTGCGAGGGACTCGTCCCTGCCCATGTCCTCGACCTGGGATCTATGAACTGGGCAATATCATGGTGCGCGCCCTCAACCGGGACGCACAGCAGTCCCGCGCAGTGATCGAGGTGATTCTGGCCCTGTGCGGGCCCCCACTGACATTGCCCGGCGCGACCGTTTGGCCTGCCGGCACGCCATCACGCTGACACAGTCGATGGCCCGGCTGCGGGACGGGCAATCGGCAAAGAACCACTTGCGGTGACCAGGTGCATTCCGATCAGCTCCACCCGCCCAGCACACGCAGTCCCGATGACCTCGGCCCAGCCGATGTCGCAGGCACAGACGCTCAACCTGCCCGGCCGGGCCAGGGCGATGAGCAGCGTGGCCCCCCGGACCTGCGTCAGAGGCTGGACGAGGTTGTCGAGCATCAGTAGGGCGTCATCCGGCGGGCACACCTCGATGTCCTCGATGACCATAGGTTGGATCAAACGACGCTGTTGGTCGCAAATGAGCACGAGCAGGGCGCCGTCATCGCACATCTGCCGGGTCACGAACAGATCCAGCACGTCGGCGATCAGGGTGGGATCGTCCAGCGGGAGCTCACCCAGGTTGTCAGGTACGTCTTCGAATGTCATAGGAACAGCCTCGCGCCCTGAGGCGTTCCTGAGCCGGCTCCAGGCGAATCTGTGGATACTCGCGTCGAGACACTGGCAGGCGCACACGAAGCGGCCCCTCACCGGTCACCCTCCTCGAACTGCCTGCGCCGACGCACTGCTGGAGTTAGCGTTGAAGTGGAGCCGCATCAACGAGGGGGACCCGATGACAACGCAATCCGACACACAGACATCGAGGGGCTCGACGCGAGAGACCCCCCAGCAACGCCTCGATCGCATCTTCGGCGCGCAGCAGGAGGCGTTCCGCCGCAATCCGTACCCCAGCGCGAACCAGCGCAAGGAACTCATGAAGCGGGTGCCCGACATGCTGCTGGGCAACCGCACGCGGATACTTGCCGCCCTCGACGCCGATCTCGGTGGCACGGCGCACAACGAGGCCGACCTGTTCGAGATCATCGGCGTGATCCAGCGGGCCCAGTTCAACATCGCCCATGTCCGCGGCTGGATGAAGCCCGTGTCCAAAGCGGTCAACCCAATCACCCAGGGCAACTCCAAGGCGTACATCAAACACCAGCCCAAAGGGGTCATCGGGAACATGGTGACCTGGAACTTCCCGTTCGACATCGCCCTCGGACCCACACTGGATGCGCTCGGTGCGGGCAACCGGGTCATCATCAAACCCTCGGAGTTGACCCCGGAATGTGGGCGCCTGCTCACCGAGATGATCTCCGAGACCTTCGACGAGGATCAGGTGGCCGTCGTCACGGGGGATGTCGAGTTCGCCAGGTACTTCGCGACGAAGCCGTGGAACCACCTGGTGTACACCGGCGGGGCCAACGCTGGGCGCGAGGTGATGCGGTCCGCGGCGGCCAACCTGGTCCCGGTGACCCTGGAACTGGGTGGCCGGAACCCGACCATCGTGGGCCGCGACAAGGTCACGGACCCGACGACAATCTCGGTCATCGCCGGCGTCAAGGCCCTCAAGCGCGGTCAGATGTGCGTCACTGCCGACCACTGCCTGGTCCCCGAGGAGAGTCTGGCCGATTTCACCGCTGCACTCGTGTCACACATGCAGGAAGCCTTCGGGCCTGACAATGCCGCCGGTTCCTGCGGGATCGTCAGCGAGCGGCACGTAGCCCGGCTCACCGAACTCGTCGACCAGGCGCGTGCGTCCGGGGCGCAGGTCATCCAGATCGGCCAGGACCCACCCGGGGACGGCCGGCTCATGCCGTTCTTCGTGGTCGTGGACCCACCGGACGACCTCCCACTCATGCAGCAGGAGATCTTCGGGCCGATCCTGCCGGTCAAGACGTACCGGACCACGCAGGATGTGATCGATCGGATCAACGCCGGTGACCGGCCGCTCGGGCTCTACGTGTTCTCGGATGACCGCGCCTTCATCGACGAGATCACCCAGCACACGCAGTCAGGTGGAGTCGCGGTGAACATGGTCGCGATGCAGGCCGGGATCCCCTCGCTGGGGTTCGGGGGCGTCGGCCCCAGCGGCATGGGCCGCCATCACGGAGAGGAAGGCTTCCGCGAGTTCTCCAACCCCCGCGGCTACTTCGAGCGGAGGGCCGGCGGAACGTTCGATCGGATCGTCCCGCCCTATGGCGAAGGCACTCGGCAACTGATCCACGACGTCGCCTACGGCCCGCTGGTCAAACAGTTGCGGTTCGCCGCCGAGATGCTGCCGAAGAACCTGAAGGCACGGTTCCGGTAAGCCACCGGCGTCAGCCGCTTGCTTCCGCAGCGGCGGCTATCAGCGTGACGCGAACGAGGAGATCGTTCACGACCACCTAGTCGCAGTTGTGCGTGCTCGGTCCCCGCTGCCAGGCTGGTACCGGCCGGACGCCTACGTGCTCCTCGCTGTCCGGGTGGATGCTGCGCGTCTGCGACCGCATATACGTGCGCGGCAGCCAGTCGCGCGGGTGGACCTTCGGCAGGATCTTCGCCACGGCCAGGGCCACGTACATCACGGTGTTGATCGCCACGAAGGCCGCCAGCACCGCGAACCACTGGGAACCGAGCGTGCTCTCGGGCAGCAGCAGCCCCGCCATCACCTCAGGCCCGCGCAGCATCAGCATCCGCCTTCACCACGACTCCCCCGCCGGCGTCCCGCACCACGTGGCCCCATTGAGCCTTCTTCGCGGTCATGATGTCGTAGACCCCCTTGACGTACACGACATTGAGGAACATGGCGTAGAGCAATTCGGGGAACAGCAGAGCCGCGACGAGTTTCGCCTGCCACGTCGAGCGCCACACCGCAACCACCCGCTCGACCGCGAACACGGTTCCGACGCCGATCCAGAAGGGGAACCACACCCACTGGTCCAGGGACACCGCCATCACGAAGGCCAGGAGCAGGTACGAGCTCAGCGCCAGCACCCCGTAGCCGATGCCGAGTTGCTGGGCCCAGTAGCGCACGGTCTGCGGGGTCACCCCGTAGGCGCCCAGGTTCTCCAGGGCCCCACGCTGCCAGCGCAGCCGCTGATGCCACAGTGCCCGCCAGGTCGGCATGACCTCGGTGACCACGCGGCAGCGGTCCGGGGAGGCCATCAACGCCCCCAGGGACTTCAGTGCGATGGTCAACTCGTTGTCCTCGGTGAGCGCCTCGGTGTCGTACACGTCGCCGTGGTGCCCGGGCAGGAGCGTGCCCCGGCTGTCCGCAATCGTCTTCAGAGCCCGCGAGCGGAACATCGAGGCGGTCCCGGTCAGGACGAAGACCCGCCCGCGTCGACGTGCGATCTCCCGGCTGTAGCGGGTGTACTCGTTACGCTGGAACTGACCGAGCAGGCCTGCGCCATCCTCTCCGTAGAACAGCCCACCGACGGCCATCAGCGCCCGGTCGTCGGTCATACGGCGCCGCGCCGCGGCCAGGTATCCGCGGTCGAGAACCGTGTCGGCGTCCATGACCATCACCGTGTCGTTCTCGCCGAGGTCGGGCAGGATCCGGGCGAGCACCTGGTTGAGCGCGCCTGCCTTCTTCTTGGTGTTGTCGACCGTCGCGACGACCTCGACTCCTGCGGCCCGCGCCAGATCCGCCGTGCCATCGGTGCAGTTGTCGGCCACGACGATGATCCGGTCGGGAGGGTCGTCGTGTTCCTGCAGCGACCGCAGAGTCGCGGCGATCTTGTCCTCTTCGTTGTGCGCAGGAATCAGCACCGTGACGGTCACCGGCCCGTGGTAGACCCCGTACGTCTGCTCCATGACGACCTTGGGCGCCAAGGGGGTCTCCCCAGAGTCGTGCGAACGCCGGTACCGGGTGGCGATCGTGCGTTCCATGACAGCCACCGCCGCGGCGAAGAAGAGCGCGACCGCGACTGCCATCAGCAGGACCGGCGCAGCCGGGGCCTGGGTGTCGTAGAGGAACCGCCATGTCTGGAACAGCAACCCTTGCCCGGGCGGCGTGCGGCGCTCCGGGCCGGACAGTGCCAGAGCCAGCCAGAGCATGGCCCCCGCGGCCATGGCGAGCGCGAGCACAACCACACCCACCGCCCGGTCCATTCGCAGTCGCCCCCGGCGGATCAGCGTGGGCTGTTCGCTCTGGACCTCTTCGGCCGGCGCATCGGGCTGAGGCGCCGAACCGCCGCCGCGCACCGTCGGCAGGAAGGGCGTCGCAGTGCGTCGCAGGTATCCCGCCACAGTCCTCCTCCTTTCGAAGAGGATCGGCCGGACACTGGTGTGGCTCAACTGAACCGGCTCGCCCCTCCCCCGAACGGACCTGAGCGACGCCCCGCATGATCCCGCCATACCCATCCGGGGGTGCGCCCACCCGATCCGCTGGACTCACGCATCCGCGAACGGGACTGCGCAGTCGAGGGCGCCCACCTGGTCACGGTGAACCGCTGCCTCATCGATTCCCGCGACCCTCCCGCCAGATGGGCAGGCTCGCGCATGATTCCGGCGGGCTCGAGGGCTTCCCGCGCAGCGACCTCGGAAGCTGCCCCCGTGACTTCGCTTGGGTCCCGCTGGTGGCCCTGAGTGGGATCGCGGCGTTGTGGAGCGCTTCTGTCACGCATCGAGTCATCCGGGGACGGCTTTCTAGCGTTGGCTCAGGGACGACGGCCACACGCTACCTTGAGTCGATGGCGGTGGAGGTCTCACGCGGCGACGCGATCGCGTTTCGCCTGCACGCCCAGCACCTGTCCGAACGATCAGACGAGGACGGCCTGCTCGACGCCGCCGGAGCGTGCGCGGTCCAGAACAGCCCACCCGGGTCGGCGCTGCTCGCCCTGCACGCCCGGGTGCGCAATATGACCCGGGAACGGATGGACGAGGCCGTCGCCGAGGACAAGAGCCTGCTGCAGAGCTGGTGCATGCGTGGCGCCCCGTTCTACTTCCCGACCGCTGACACGCCCGTGTTCACTACCGGCGCCCTCCCGCCGACCGAAGAGGCGATGCGGCAGTTCATCGTCGGCGTGGCACCGGCCGTCGACAAACTCGGCCTCACCCTGACCCAAGTCGTTGCGCTGACTGGTGCTGAGATCCGCGACGTACTGACCGGGCGCCGGCTCGCCATCGATGAACTCGGCACGGAACTCTGCGAGCGGATAGCCGGCCACCTGCAGAAGGAGCAACGCGAAGTCTGGCAACAGGAAGGGCCGTACGCCGCCGGTCAGCCACTCGGTGCGGCGGTAGTGCACTTCTGCCTCCGCATCCTCACCTTGCAGGGCCTCGTCTGCCTCACACCGCGCGAGGGGAACAAGGCCCCTTTCGCCTTGGTTGCAGAATGGCTGGGAACGCCGATCCCGGACACCGACCCGCAGGCCGCACGAGCCGAACTGCTTCGCCGCTACCTCCACTGCTACGGACCGTCAACGCGCGCCGACTTCGCCGCATGGTTGGGCGTGCGCGCCGGCGACGCCAGAGCGTGGTGGCGTCTGGTGGAGCCGGAGATGACGCAAGTCGACTTCAATGGCAGGGCGTGGATTCTCACCGACGATCTGGATGCCCTGCGATCACCGCCGACGCCGAAGGGCGTACGGCTGCTGCCTCCCCACGATCCGTACACACAGGCGCGCGACCGGGAGACGATCGTGGGCAGCGGGTACCGCCGGGAGGTGTGGAGGCCGATCGGCGCTCCGGGCACGGTCCTGGTGGAAGGCGAGATCGGCGGAATCTGGCGTGCGCGCAAGCAAGCGCGGAAACTGAGGATCGACATCAAGACCTTCGACTCCCCGGCAAACCGGAACAGGGATCGTCTTCAGGCCGAAGCAGAGCAGATCGCGACCCTGCGGGGCGCCTCATCCGTGGATGTCGGATTCGACACCTACTGAGGGCGGACCTTCGCCTTGCGCGGACAGACGCTCGGCGCCGCGACCCCAACCTCGCCACTGGCACTGGTCACGCCGCCACCCCCCGACTAGCGTGGACACAATGAGCGAGCCGGTTCCCTTCGAGGTCTACCAACCGGGTGTGTTCCTGCACGGCACCAGGGCCGTCCTGGCTCCCGGCGCCATGCTGCTGCCCGGCCGGGAGTCGAACTTCGAACAGGGCAGGACGATGAACTACGTGTACTTCACCGCGACCCTCGACGCAGCCACCTGGGGCGCCGAACTGGCTACCGGCGACGGCCCGGGCCGCATCTACATCGTGGAACCGACCGGGGCGTACGAGGACGATCCGAACGTGACCGACAAGAGATTCCCCGGCAATCCCACGCAGTCGTTCCGCAGCCGCGAGCCGGTGCGCATCGTTGAGGAGTTGCGGGACTGGGTGGGGCACTCCCCCGAGAAACTGCGGGCCATGCGCGATGGCCTCGACTCGCTCAAGCGGCAGGGCAAGGCGCACATCGAGGACTGACCCGCCTGCGGCATTCTGGGGACTCCCGACGCCGGCGACTGCTCCTGCGTCGCGGCACTGCCCGGCGGTCCCGCCGCCACGCGATGCCGTCCACCCACCGGTCACACTCATGCCATGGGAATCGTCGTGCGACCGGCAACCGTCTTCGAAGATGTCGCGACGCTGGTCGGTCCCAAGAAGCCGACGTCGAACGTCTGCTTCTGCCTGAGTTACCGCATCGGCAGCCGGGAGAACAACGAGCTTCGCGGAGCCGCCCGGGCTGAGCGGGTGCGGGGGCTGTGCGAACAGGATCCGCCGCCAGGCGTTGTCGCCTACCTCGATGATGAGCCGGTCGGCTGGGCCGCGGTGCATCCGCGCGCCAACACGAGTTTCGCGCGCAACCGGCTCATTCCCCACGTCGATGATCTGGACGTCTGGTCGTTGTGGTGTTTCCGGGTCCGGCCGGGCTATCGCAAGCAGGGGATCCTGCATGTGCTGATCGACGGTGCCGTCGAACAGGCCCGCCGGCTCGGTGCTCCCGCAATAGAGGGCTACCCAGTGGACAACAAGGGCCAGCGCGTCAATCTGACCATGGCGTACACCGGGACTCGCGCCCTGTTCGAGCAGGCGGGGTTCACGAAGGCCGCCGACACCGGGTCGGTGCTCGACGGGTTCCCCCGGGTGCTCATGCGCAAGGTGTGGACCCGGCCCTGAGCCAGACACTATCCATCCGTCGGCTGGCCACTGCGCCGAGCGCATACTGGAGGTGAGACAAACAGGGGGTCATCATGGCCACGTTTCTCGCTCGTTGGCGCATAGTCGTCGTGGCGTTCGTCCTCGGTCTGCTCCTTGCCGGCGCAGGTACCGCGACCGCCGCTCGGCTGATCACGAGCAAGGACATCAAGAACGGCACCATCAAGCAGAAGGATCTGTCCAAGCCGGTTCGGACCAAGTTGAACGCACCGGGCCCCAAGGGGGATACCGGCGCACAAGGTGAGCGGGGTCCGGCCGGCCCGAGTTGGGCCACCGCGGGCACCGCCGGTCTGACCAGCACGCAGAATACGCCGGACCTCACCGGCTACACCGAGGCTGGCTACCCTCAGACGTTCACGCTGCCGGAATCCGGACCCGTGCTGGCCTCAACGTCTGTGACGATCAAGATCGACTGCGGTGGTTCGAACAGCCCCACATATCATTGCGGCACCAACTGGGCCCTCGCGATCGACGGCAAACCGCTCAAGGGCAGCGGTTTCGGCGTTGGGCAACCCACCCCAGACTCATCGGAGCATGAGCTGACTCTCTTCGGGACGCTGGCGGACCTGCCCGCCGGTGAGCACACACTGCGCGTCTACACCAATCAGTCACTGCGGGGTGGGGCCACCGGCTCCGTGTTCGTGGTCTCCTGGGCGTTCAGCGTGCAGCGCGTGGGGTCGGTGCAGTGACGACCTGAGGATCTGGGCCGAGAGGCGGTGCGCACATCAGTCCGGCCGACTCGAGGGGTTCCCGCAGGCTGGTCACACAACCACAAGCTTGACCGGACCGGCTCGGGGCAGCACCCGATCACCCACTGCGGGACCGACGGCCACCGCGATGCGACCCCGGACGGACGGTCACTCTCTTGCCGACTTGCCCGCCGGGTCGTGCCGCAGGATCTGCCGACCGGGCGCCAGCACTACGTGACCCACTCGTCGAGTCGATCCGACTCGGTGCGGTTCCTCGACCACAAGTGCTACATACGTATGCTTCATTAGTCACATCACGATGCGATGCTGCTGTCATGCGCACCACGGTCACCCTCAGCGAAGATGTCGCTGCAGCAGTGGAGCGTCTGCGTCGCCAACGCGGCATCGGGGTGAGCGCGGCCGTCAACGAACTGGCTCGAGCCGGCATGGCGCGACAACCCGAGGCTCAGCCGTTCCATCAGCGATCCACGGCTCTCGGCCTGCGCATCGACGTCAGCAACATCGCCGAGGTCCTAGATGTCCTGGACAGCGATGATCGTTGACGCCAATCTCCTCCTCTACGCCATCGACAACCCGAGCCCACATCATCGGGCCGCAGCCAGCTAGCTCGAGGGGGTCCTGACCGGCCCGGTGCGCGTCGGACTGCCCTAGCAGACAATCGGTGCGTTCTTGCGAATCGTCACCCACCCCCGAGTTGCCACCAATCCGCTGGATGGGGCCACTGCGTGGGGTGAAGACGAAGGGGGCACCATGGCTGCCATGGCCAGCAGGATGCTCACCCGGGCTGACCTCGACGCCCTGCCTGAGGACGGCCTGCGTCATGAACTCATCGACGGGGCGTTAGTGATGACGCCCGCCCCCGGGATGGCCCATCAGGACTTCGCCTTCGCGCTGGCCAGGGCGCTGCATGCGGCCGCGGACGGCACCGATCTGAAGGTGATGATGGCACCTTATGACGTCGTGATCGGTCCCAACGTCGTCGAGCCGGACATCATCGTTGCCCCGCGCGCAGCATTCACCGAACGCGACCTGCAGTCGCCCCCACTGCTGGTCGTGGAGGTCCGGTCACCGTCCACGGCACGGCTTGACGAGGGACGCAAACGCAGCCTGTACGAGGAAGCCGGCGTTGCGTACTACTGGCTCGCCGACCCCGTGGAACAGTCGATCACTGTCCTGGAGTTGGCCGGCGGCCGGTATGAGCGGACCAACTTCGCGCGTGGCGACGAGGTGCTGCTGCTCAGCAGGCCGCTCGCAGTTGAACTGATCCCGACCCGGTTGGTGAAGGGATGATCTCGAGCATCGGGCAGGACCGATCGCATGTTCGCCGGCGAGCGATCCCTCAGCCCCGGTGTGCAATCGCGACCAGTTCCTGCCACCTCCAGCAGCCCGTCCTGCTCTGGCGTC
>DAOMFH010000051.1:0-10796 GCA_035429705.1 Actinomycetota bacterium | reverse complement strand
GCACCCAGGCCTCGTCTGCGCTGAGGCGGCCGGCACAGCCGCATTCTCACCGATGTCCCAGGTTCGTCACATGCCACGTGAAGGTCTCAGCCCGACAGTCGAGTCATGGACACACAACGAATCCCCGAGATCTCAACCGAACAGCCGCAGGACGAGCCCTGGCAGACGATGTACACCTCGGAGCGCAAGAAGGCCCGCATCCTCGGCGCCACAACAGTGGCCGCCTCGTTGCTGGCCGTGGCGATGGGCGCCTGGGGGCTGACGAACGCCGGCGACTCCTCCACTGCGCAGACGCAGGGGCCCGGCGGCACCAGCCAGTTCGGCCCGCCCGGCCAGACCGGCACCCTCCCCGGCCAGACCGGCACCGGCACCGGCACCGGCACCGCACCACAGCAGGGCGGTCCCGGCCAGGACCTCTCCGCGCTGCTGTTCAACAGTGACGGCAGCGTCAACACCGAGGCACTGGAACAGTTCCAGCAGAATGCACCTGGCGGAACGCTGGAGCAGTTCCTGGCCATGGCCGTGCAGAACGGCGACCTTACCCAGGAGCAGGCCGACCAACTCACCGCTGCCGCCGCCGGGACGTCCACGAGCAGTTCCGGTACGAGCAGCCAGGACACCTGATGACCACGCTTGAGACCACCACGGCCCCGTCGGCCACCTCACTGGTGGACGTCGAGATCGTGGTGCCGGTCTACAACGAGGATCGCGCACTGCGCTCCAGCATCCTGGCCCTCAACACCTATGCGAGGACGATGCCCTGGTCCTACCGCATCGTGATCGCCGACAACGCAAGCACCGACTCGACACCGGAGGTGGCGCGCCAACTGGTCGCTGAGGTCCCCGAGGTCTGCTACCTGCGTCTGGCGGAGAAGGGTCGCGGCCGGGCGTTGCGCTTGGCCTGGGGGGCGGCCAATGCCCGCGTCGTCGCGTACATGGACGTCGACCTGTCCACGGACCTGGCGGCCCTGCCCGTGCTGGTCGCCCCACTGCTGTCCGGCCACTCCGATGTGGCCATCGGGACCCGGCTGAGCCGGTCGTCGCGGGTCACGCGCGGGCCGAAGCGGGAGTTCATCTCCCGCACCTACAACCGCCTGCTGCGCTGGACCCTGCGCTCGCACTTCAGCGACGCCCAGTGCGGCTTCAAAGCCGTCCGGGCCGATCGCCTGCCGGCCCTGCTCGGCCAGGTGAAGGACCAGGAGTGGTTCTTCGACACCGAGTTGCTGGTGGTGGCCGAACGCAACGGGATGCGCATCCACGAGGTGCCCGTCGACTGGGTGGACGACCCCGACTCCCGCGTCGACGTCACGGCCACGGCACTGGCGGACCTGCGCGGGATCGCCCGGCTCGGCGGCGAGATCGCCAGCGGCCGGATCCGGCTCAACGACGTCCCCGGCACCGGTGGACCGGGACAGGTCCTGCGGTTCATCCTGGTCGGGATCGCCTCGACCGCGCTGTACGCAGTGCTGTACCTGATCGCCCGCACGCTGCTGGACCCCGTGGCGGCGAACATCACCGCCCTGCTGCTGGCCACGGCCGCCAACACCGCGGTCAACCGCAGCTTCACCTTCGGCATCTCCGGGCGCGAGGCCTGGTGGACCCACCAGGCCAAGGGTTACGCGGTGCTCGGTGTAGCACTTGTGATCACCACCGCCACGGCCGCCCTGCTGCCGGCCGCTGCTTCCCGCACGGTCGAACTGGTGGCCCTCACGGTCGCCAACCTGTTCGCGACGCTCGTGCGGTTCGTCCTGTTCCGTTCCTGGATATTCGGAGGCTCCCGATGACCACCACCCTCGACCGCCCCACCGCACCGCCGAGCGCTGCCCCGGTTCCGCCGGCCGCTCCGCGCTGGACCCGGCCGGCCCTGTGGGCGCTACTGGCCGGCACCGCGGTCCTGTACCTCTACGGACTGTCCGGCTGGGCGAACAGTTTCTACTCGGCTGCGGCGCAGGCCGGCTCGCAGAACTGGGAGGCGTTCTTCTTCGGCTCCTCCGACGCAGCCAACTCCATCACCGTCGACAAGCCCCCCGCCGCGATCTGGGTCATGGCCCTGTCCGTGCGCATCTTCGGCCTGAGCTCCTGGAGCATCCTGGTGCCGCAGGCGCTGATGGGGGTGGCGTCGGTGTTCCTGCTGTACCTGTTCGTCTCCCGCTACTTCGGCAAGCCCGCCGGCCTGTTCGCCGGCGCGATCCTGGCCACCACCCCGGTGGCCACGCTGATGTTCCGGTTCAACAACCCCGACGCCCTGCTCGTCCTGCTCCTGGTCGCGGCCACCTACGCTGTCGCCCGGGCGCTGGAGCACGAGCGGCTGCGGTGGATCGTCCTGGCTGCGGTGGCCGTGGGGTTCGCGTTCCTCACCAAGAGCCTGCAGGCGTTCCTCGTCCTGCCCGCGTTCGTGGTGGCAGTGCTCGGGTACTCGCGGCGGCGCATCGCGATGCTCCTGACCGCCGCAGTGGCGCTGGTCGTCGCGGGCGGCTGGTGGGTGGCCATCGTCGAGCTCGTGCCGGCGTCGGCGCGCCCCTACATCGGGGGCTCGCAGACGAACTCGGCGCTGGAACTGATCCTCGGCTACAACGGCCTGGGCCGGCTGACCGGCAACGAGACCGGCAGCGTCGGAGGCGGGGCGGGCGGCGCCGCGGGCGGTGGCGCCTGGGGCGTACCGAGCTGGCACCGCATGTTCGACTCCGACTGGGCCGGCCAGATCGCCTGGCTGCTGCCCGCGGCCTTCGCGTCGATCCTGATCGTCTGGTTCCTCAGCCGGGAGCGCAGCCACCGCATCGCCACCGTGCTGTGGGGCGGCTGGCTGATCGTCACCTGGGCGGTCTTCTCTTTCAGCCAGGGCATCATCCACGAGTACTACGCCGTGGCACTGGCCCCTGCCATCGGGGCGCTGGTCGCGATGGCGACAGTCGTCATGTGGCGGCGCCGGGCGTATGTCGCAGTGGCTGTGCTGCTGGGCGGGTCGGCCCTGTACGGCGGCACACTGCTGCTGCGGGCGGGCTACGACTGGCTGGCCTGGATCGTGATCGCGGTCGGGGTGGTTGCTGCCATCGCCCTCGGCCTGGGCGACCTCACCCCGGCGCGGGCGCGCAAAGCGCTGGCCGGTGCCCTGGTCGTGGCCAGTCTGCTCGGCCCGCTGTCCTTCAGCCTGCAGACCGCTTCGCGGGTCACCAGCGGCTCCATCGTCAGCGCGGGTCCGAGCCTGGGTGGCAGCAGCGGACCCGGCGGGATGCCCGGCGGACCCGGCGGGATGCCCGGTGGACCCGGCGGCACGCCTGGCAACCAGAACGGCAACACCCAGAACGCCGGCGGTCCGGGAGCGCTGCTGAACAGCCCCGACGTGAGCAGCGACCTGATTGCCACGCTGACCGACAACGCCGAAGACTACACCTGGGTGGCCGCCGGGATCGGTAGCCAGACCGCTGCCGGATACCAACTGGCCACCGGCTACCCGGTCATGCCCATCGGCGGGTTCAACGGCAGTGACCCCTCCCCCACGCTGGAGCAGTTCCAGCAGTACGTGGCCGAAGGCAGGATCCACTACTTCATCGCCGGCGGCATGGGCGGCGGGCCGGGAGGCAACACCAGTTCGCAGATCAGCACCTGGGTCTCGCAGAACTTCACCGCCACGACCGTCGACGGCGTCACTGTCTACGACCTCGCGGCATGATGGTCGGTATGCCGGAGGCACGCTTGCTCGTAGCAGACGACGAACGGACGATCCTCGATCTGCTCTGCGCCAGCCTCCGGCATGCCGGCTTCGACGTGGTCCCGGCCAACGACGGCCGGGAAGCCCTCGAACTCGCCCGGTCCTACAAACCGGATGTCCTCATCCTCGACGTCATGATGCCCGGATACGACGGGTTCGAGGTCGTGTCCCGGCTGCGCGACGAGGGCCTGGAAGCCCCGGTCCTCTTCCTCACCGCCCGCGACGCAACCGAGGACAAGGTCCGCGGGCTGACCGTCGGCGGCGACGACTACGTGACCAAGCCGTTCAGCCTCGATGAGGTGCTCGCCCGCATCCGGGCACTGCTGCGTCGGACCGGCCGCGGCCCGGGCCCCCGCGGCACGCCTTGCCTGCACATCGCCGATCTCGAACTCGACGAGGACCGCCACGAGGTGCGCCGGGCCGGCGAGCTGGTCGATCTGACCCCCACCGAGTTCAAGCTGCTGCGGCTGTTCATGCAGAACCCGAACCGGGTGCTGAGCAAGAGCGTGATCCTCGACCGGGTCTGGGACTACTCCTTCGACGGCGAGGCGTCCATCGTCGAGTCCTACATGTCGTATCTGCGCCGCAAGGTCGACATCGGGCAGCCGCGTCTGCTGCACACCCTGCGTGGGGTCGGCTACGTGCTGAAGGTCCCGTCCTGATGCCCCTGCGCCGGCTACTCCCGCTGCTGACCGCGGCGCTGGTGGCGCTCGCCCTACTCGTGGCGGGAGTCCTCGCCGCCACAGCCATGCGTTCCTACCTGATCCACCAGCTCGACGCGGACCTGCTGCGTTCCCAGCCGGGCCCCGCAAGCAACGGCAGCGGCGCACCGCCCAGCCCGCCTCCCGGCGCGTCCCCGCTGTCCAGCGACCTGTACATCCAGTTCGCCGACGCCGCGGGTACGCCACTGGAGCAGTTGAGCAACCTGCCCGCTGGACAGTCCGCCCCGCAACTACCCACGCTGAACCGCAGCCAGGTCGAAGCCACCGCCGGCCAGCCCTTCACCGCCAACGGCTGGCGCATCCTGGCCGAACCCACCGCATCGGGCTCGGTGATGGTGGCCAGGTCCCTGTCCGAGGTCGACGCGACCGTCACCCGGCTGGTTGCCCTGGAAGTGACCGTGGGGTTGGTGGTCCTGGTCGCGGTGACCGCACTGAGCACGCTGGCGGTCCGCCAGTCCCTGCGTCCGCTGCGCAAGGTGCAGACCACGGCATCGGCGATCACGGCAGGGGATCTGTCGCGGCGCATCCCCCACGCCGACCCACGCACCGAGGTGGGGGCGGTCGGCACCGCACTCAACACGATGCTGGACCGGCTCGAGACCTCGTTCCAGCAGCGACAGCAGGCCCTGACCGAGGCGCGTGCCTCCGAGGCCCGCATGCGGCAGTTCGTCGCCGACGCCAGCCACGAGCTGCGCACGCCGCTGACCTCAGTGCGCGGTCTCGCCGAGCTGTACCGGCAGGGGGCCGTCGAGCAGGACGGGGTCGCGGCGGCCTTCGCGAGCATCGAGGAGCAGTCCCAGCGCATGGGCCTGCTCGTCGACGAGCTGCTGTTGCTGGCCCGGCTCGACGCCGAACGACCCCTCAGCACTGGGCCGCTGGACCTGCTGGACGTGTGCACCCGGGCCGTGCAGACCGCCCATCCCGGCGACCGGCCGATCGCGCTGGAGGTCCTGCCGGGCAGTGCCGCGCCCATCGTGCTCGGGGACGCGGACAGGCTGCGGCAGGTCGTGGACAACCTCATCGGCAACGCCCTGCAGCACGGACGCGGCAAGGTCGCTGTGGCTGTCGGGACGCGTGGAGATCAGGCAGTGATCAGGGTGTCCGACGAGGGTCCGGGGGTCCCGGCCGCCGACCGCGACAAGGTGTTCGACCGCTTCTTCCGCAGTTCTGGGGACCGTTCCCGGGCAACGGGGGGTGCCGGGCTGGGATTGAGCATCGTCGCGGGACTGGTGGCCGCGCACGGCGGCTCGGTCTCGGTCGACGGGCCGGCGTTCACCGTCCTGCTGCCCCTGGCCCGGTAAGCCGCCGGGGCACCGCGTTCAGCCCCGGACCGCGGCCCGTTCGTATCCGGGCGCCCGCACGTCAACGCGTTGCTGCCCCACCCACGTCAACCGGGCCAGCCCCCGGGCATTGGTCCGCGCGGTCCGGTTCGCGACCGTCACCCGCGCACCGGACACAGGCACGCCGGCGTCGAGCACCCGCACCCGCCCACGCCGGCGGTCCACCCGTACGCTCAGGCCCGGCAGGAACCGCGCGTATCTGGCCACCCGACCGTCCGTGGCGACCACCTCAGCACTGCTGGCCGCGGTCAGCGTCACCGACACACCGCCGGCCAGCCGGCGACAGGTGGGCGCACCGAATCGCCGTACCCGGGGATCCGAACGCGCCGTGCACGCCTGCCGGCCGGTCAGGTAGGCAAGCCAGAGACGGCCGTCGGCCGCGGCGGCCAGATCGACGGCTACGACCGCGCGGGCAACGCGCAGGTCGCGCCAGCCGGGATCACCCACCTGCCAGATCCGGATCCGGTCGGTGGCCACCGGGTAGGCCGTCCAGGCATTCCCGCTCAGCGATGCCAGGGCCACCCGCTGGGCGGGCTGCGTGAATCCGGAGCCCGGTGCCGCGACCGGTTGACCGATGGTGGCCGCCGCCGGCAGCCCCCCGACCGGGGCGACCAGGATTCCCGGTTCCGGTCCGGCGGAGAACCAGCCGATGTGCGTGGCCGGGCCATCGCCGGCGATCGCCGGCATGAACGCGGTTCCGCGGGAGACCTCGGCGGTCGCCGCACCCGGCGACGTCACCCGGACCGCAGCACCACCGTCGGTGAACACGTAGACCAGGCGACCGCCAACCGTGGTGGCATCCTGGCCCTGCGAGGCGTATGCGTACGGCCAGTCGGTCACCGCCATCGGCAACTCCCCGGACGTGGAGAAGGCGTACCCCGGCCAGTAGGCCCACGATCCCGGCGCGGCCCGAAGCCCCGCCGCCACGTACCTGCCACCGCTGCGGACCGGATCCGGGCTCAGGAAGTCCCAGCCCTGCGTGACCACCTCGACGGCCCGCAACGTGCCGCGGGCGCTGACCACCCGGCTGTTGAGTGAACCCGCCGGGGTGGTCCACACCACCCGTGTCGTGCGACCGCCGCGGGCCACATCCGGCCGGCTGCTGTCGACCAGGCCTTTGCCGACCGTGACCCAGTCACCGGCAGCCACGGGACCGGCACCGGCCAGGACCACGGTCGCGGCCAGAGCGGCGGCCGGCAGTGCGTACATGGCAACCATTGGACCATCCTGCACCGCCGCGAGTCCCGGGCCCACGCCGCCAGCGCTGTCCGGCACAGATGCGTATCCACCTAGCCTGGGGAGGGTGACAAGCGGACAGCGGGCGGTGCTGGCGGCGGTGGCCGTGAACCTGATGGGGGTTCTGGCACTGTTCCTCACCGGCGCCATGTCCGTGCAGATCGGCCGGGAGTTCGGCATCGCACCGGCCTCGATCGGGGCACTGGCCTCACTGTTCGCGCTGACCACGTCGTTGGGCAGTGCCCCACTGGGCCGGCAGGTGCGACGGTTCGGGGTTCGCCGCAGCATGTGGCTGGCCACGGCCGCGTCCAGCCTGGCCCTGCTGGGCTGTGCCGCCAGCGGCTCGGTGCAGATGCTCGGCCTGGCCCTGCTGATCGGCGGACTGGGCAACGCGATCGGACAACCGGCCGGCAACGCCCTGGTCGCCGCGCACGTGCGACCGGCCCGGTACGGACTCGGGTTCGCGATCAAGCAGTCCGGCATACCCATGGCCACCCTGCTCGGCGGCCTGGCGGTGCCGCTGATCGCACTGACCGTCGGTTGGCGCTTCGCCTACGTCCTGGCCGCCCTGTCCGCGGTCGTCGCCGCCCTGCTCGTGCCGGCCGACCGCCCGGCCACGGCCACCCGCAGCGAGCAGCAGATCCCCGCGCAGTCGCTGTCCGGGCTGTGGCTGCTGGCTGCCGGGCTGATCGCCGCGGTGGTGGCTGCCACCTCGATCGGCGCGCTCGGGGCGGCCGGTGGCGTGCAGATCGGACTCGGCGAGGCGGCCGCGGGATACCTGGTGGCTGCCGGCGGTCTGGCCGGCCTGGCCATCCGGCTGGGCGCCGGGTTCGGTGCGGACCGATGGGACTTCGACCCGCTGGTCGCGGTCAGCGGCCTGTGCGTGCTGGGCGCCACGGGCTGGTTCCTGATGGCCTCCGGGCAGCCCTCGCTCTACACCGTGGGGCTGATCGTGGCCAACGCATTCGGCTGGGGCTGGCCCGGGCTGCAGCATCTGGCAGTTGCCCGAAGGTTCCCGACGGCGACTGCGGCCGCCAGTGGCGTCGCCCAGACGGGCGTCGCGATCGGTCTGCTCATGGGTCCCTTGAGCCTGGGGCTGCTCGCCAACCGGGACTGGTCGACCATGTGGGTGGTGGCAGGAGTCTGCGCGCTGCTGGGGGCCGCGGTGATCCGGGTCGCCGCGGTACGGATACCGCAGGAGCAGCCGCCGTCGGTCCGGCCCACCTCGTGACCGGCGGCTTACACTGCCTTCTGTGAGACGAACGCTCATCGCAATGGTTTGTGCCCTGCTGGGGGTGCTGGTGGTGAGTTCGGCCGCGTCCGGCGGCGTCCCCGCGAAGAAGCGCCCGGGCGGCGATGGCCGGTGGGACGTGGTGCTGATCCTCACCGACGATCAGCCGACCGGCACTCTGTCGGGGATGCCCGAGTTGAACCGGCTGCTGGCCGGCCGCGGGGTCACCTACTCCAACGCAGTGATCCCTACGAGCATTTGCTGTCCCAGCCGCACCAGCCTGCTGACCGGCCTGCTGGCCAGCCGCAGCGGGGTCTACAGCAACGACTCCGCGACCGGAGTGGGCGGCTACCCGGCGCTGAAGGCTTCGGGCCTGGAGAACAAAACGATCGCCACAGCCCTTGATTCCGCGGGGTACAACACCGCCTACTTCGGCAAGTACGTCAACGAGTACGGGCCGCTCTACGACGGGACGGCTCCCCCGGGCTGGGACACCTGGCGGGCGTTCGCCACCCAGCAGAGCGGCAAGTACCGCAACTTCGCGCTGACCGACGCAGTTCCTTTCGGTCAACGCGTGAAGACCGCCCGCCAGGAGTTCGTGAGGCAGTACTCGACGACCTTCCTCGGGAAGGAGGCAGCCGATCACATCCGCGCTGCGGGATCGACCACCCCCCTGTTCACCGTGTTCGCACCGTACGCCCCACACTCGCCGTTCACCGCTGAGAAGAAGTACCGGGGCGTGAACCGGGTACCGGCCAACTTCCTGAATCCTTCGATCATGGAACAGGACGTCTCCGACAAGCCCGCCTACGTGCGCGATCTGCCGGTGTCAGCCACGGTGGAGGGCCAGGCTCCGGGGATCAACCTGGCCAAGCAGATGGACACCCTGCGCAGCGTGGACGACCAGATCCGCAACCTCTACGACGCGGTCAAAGCCAGTGGGCGCCTGGATCGCACCCTGTTCGTCTACGTCTCCGACAACGGCTACCTGCACGGCGAGCACCGGCTCGACGGGAAGGCCTACCCCTACCGGAAGTCGACCGACGTCCCGCTGGTGATGCGGTGGGGCGCCGGTGCTCCCGGCACCATCGACGACCGGCTCACGATCGCGAACGTGGACATCCACGCGACGATCCTGCAAGCAGCCGGACTGCCCAACACCAGCATGGGCACTTCGGTGCTGGCCGACCGGAACCAGCAAGGGGTGCCCCTGGTGGGCACCGAGTCCACCAGCCGGGTGATCCGGCCCCCCTTCTGCGCCTGGCGGACCCGCGAGGAGGTCTTCGTCCGCTACGGGACGTCCGAGGAGGAGTATTACGACTACCGCACCGACCCGTACGAGTTGACCAACCGGATCAACGACCCGGCCGTCGCCACCCGCATCGACGAACTGCGGACGCTGACCCGCAAGTCGTGCTCCCCCACCCCGCCGGGCTTCGGTCCGGAGTTCGACCTGCCCCGCTGGCGCCCCGCCCGCGGCGGACCCCTGCCTCCGCCGCCGGAGGCAGGCGACGACTGGGTCAGCCGCAGCTAGGGAATCGCTGATTAGTGCTGCTCTGTGCGAAACGGGGCTGGCGGTGCGGG
The DNA here is from genome assembly GCA_035429705.1 of Actinomycetota bacterium. GTDB lineage: Bacteria > Actinomycetota > Actinomycetes > S36-B12 > UBA10799 > JADKAV01. Next base: position 974 of record DAOMFH010000051.1, on the reverse strand, counting down.
ATGTGGTTCCCCAGATCTTGTGTCATGGCTGTTGCCATGGCACCAGATGTGGGGGGCCGCAGATCGCGCTGCCAGGCGCGTTGCAGCCAGGGCATGATTAATCAGTGCTTCCCTAGGCAAGACGGGGCGTCGGATTTCCGGGGGCAGTGGGGGATCGTGGTGCCGAGCGGAGAGTCGCAGCGGCACAGTCGCGGTTTCCGTGGGCCCGGTGCCGGGGCTACCGAGACCCGCGCAGTGCTCCCGGCGCGGCGGGTGCCAACCCGCGCATGGGCGGGTGGCTGCATGCCGGCGGTCCCAGGGTCGAGGGCACGCGGTTGCAGTCGGCTCGATGGTGGGCAGTCGCTGCATCCGTCAGCAATCGCAACATCGGTGAGCGGCCGGCCCACTCTCCGCTCACGGAGGTAGCGTTCGCTCACGGATGCGGCCAGGCACATCCCCCCGAAACCCCGGCAGGCGCGCCGCGCAGGACCGTACCCCCGCCGCGAATGCAAGGGTCTCGGTTGGTTCACGAGAGTTGCGCGGTTGGGGATGTTGATCAAGGAAAACCCCCAACGACGCAACACTCGCGACCCGCCCAACCGGGCGGCACCCCTTCCGCGGTCCTGCGCAGGACCCAAACCCCCGCCGCGGCTGTCAGCCGGCCACAGCAACTGCCCGGTTGCCAAGTTCACCGCCGGACAACCCAGCCCGCCCTGCCACGCCCCACAAAGGGGGCAAACACTGAGCAACCGGGTGCCCCCTCGCGTCCGAAGAACCGGCAAAGTCGCGCAGCCCCCGGTCATCCGGAGGTCCTCACAACCGGGCGGGTTCCAGCCCGGCCCTTGAGTGGCTGCTGTCCGCTCAGCAGCGTGTCGGGCGTCTGCGTCAGCACGTCGGCGTCCCGAGCGCCGGATCAGCCACGCACCGGCGCGGCCCTCCGGGACGACGAAGGGCGGGAACGGACAACCGCCGTTCCCACCCTTCACCAGAATCAG
>DAOMFH010000050.1:0-10939 GCA_035429705.1 Actinomycetota bacterium | reverse complement strand
AGGTCATCGGCCGGCATCCGCTGACCCTGGCCGACGCCGCCCACAACCCGCACGGGATGCGGGCGCTGGCAGTGGCGGTTGCCGAGTCGTTCACCTACGACAGGCTGGTGGCGGTGCTGGCCATCCTGGGTGACAAGGACGTCGATGCGATGCTGGCCGAACTCGCCCCGATCGTGGATGAGGTGGTGGTGACCGTGAACGACTCACCGCGTTGTATGCCGTCGGGGGACCTGGCGGCGAGGGCACATGACCTGTGGCCCGCGGCCTCAGTGCACGAGGTGCGCGATCTCGGCCGGGCCATGGTGCTGGCCCGTCAGCTGGCCGGACCCGCGGGATGCGTGGTGGCGACCGGTTCGGTCGTCACCGCCGGGCTGGCGCGGGGATGGGCGAGCGCATGAGGGTTCTCGCATCAGCGACGCTGATCTTTCAGGCGATCGCGTTCGCACTGGCGATCCCGGTCGCAGCGGCACTCAAGCCGGGGGTGGGCGGCTGGGTGGCCGGGGGCCTGATGGTGCTGGCGATAGCCGGGGCGATGACCGCGCGCCGCGGGGACGTCGTGGTCGGCACGGTGACCCAGGTGCTGTCGGTGCTGGCCAGTTTCTTCACACCCATCGCCATTCCGCTGTCGCTGGTCTTCGCCGGGCTGTGGGTGACGGCGGTGTACTACGGGCGCAAGGCCGATGCCGCCGACGCCGCGCGAGGGTAGGGCAGTGCCCAGCTCGCGCAGAGGATGTTCAGGTACACGCTCTGGCCGGTTTTCAGGCTGAACACGATGAGCCAGCCGTCGGGGTTCGTCTTGCCGTCCGCGGCCATCTGGCTCCCGGCCGTCGGCAGCGACCGGTGGACCAGGAAGTCCGTGGCCGTGCCGCCGGAGGTGAAGCCCGCGCTCAGCGCGCGTTCGCCGGGTTGGCAGGTGCCGAAAAGGACATCGACGCCTCCAGGTGGCGTCGCCCCGGCGATCTTCTCGAAGCGGCGGTTCACCACCTGCGCGAAGGTGCCCGCTGGTCCGGTGGGTCCGGTGGCGCCCGTCGGCCCGGCTACCCCGAGTTGCCTGCGTACGCCCTTGGACAGGTCCTTGGCCGTGATGGTGCCGTTGCGGATCTGTTTGCCGGTGATCATCTGCACAGCCGTAGCGGTGCCGGCGGTGGCCAGGCCGATCCCCACGAGGAACGCGATGGCGGTGGCGGGTGCGACTGGGAACTTCATGGTGCCTCCCGGGGCTCGGGCGAGTGTGAGGGTGCACGATCCGCACGGACAACCATCCGGTCACGCCGGTTCGCACGGGCCGCCCGTACTCTGGACCCCATGGCGATCGAACGAACCCTGATCCTGGTCAAGCCCGACGGTGTCGAGCGGGGACTGGTAGGTGAGGTCTTGTCGCGAATCGAGCGCAAAGGCTTCACGCTGGTGGCCCTGCAGCTGCGCACGCTGGACGTGGCGACCGCCCAGGCCCACTACGGCGAGCACGAGGGCAAGCCATTCTTCGGCGAGCTGGTGGAGTTCATCACTTCCGGGCCGCTGGTGGCCGGGGTGATCGAGGGCGAGGAGGCCATCGGCGCCTGGCGGACCATGATGGGGGCGACCAAGCCGACCGAGGCGACGCCGGGCTCCATCCGGGCCGACCTGGCCACCGAGATGGGCCGCAACATCGTGCACGGATCGGACTCCCCGGCCTCGGCCGAGCGCGAGATCGGGCTTTTCTTCCCGGGGCTGTGACGGGCGTACGTAGCATGAGGTGAACATTCCCGGGAGGTCATGGTGGCGTTGCTGGCGGACTCGCGCCCACGACCCCGCCTGAGCCTCGGCCGGGACCTCGCGATCGACCTCGGCACGTCGCGAACCCGGATCTTCAGCCGGGGTGCCGGAGTGGTCCTCGACGAACCGTCGGTGGTCGCGCTGCGCGGTGACGACGTGGTCGCGGTGGGTCGGCCGGCCAAGGAGATGGTCGGCCGCACGCCGCCCGGGATCGAGGTCGTCCGCCCGGTGGCCCATGCGGTGATTCGGCACTACGACGCGGCCGAACGGATGCTCAGGTACTTCGTGCAGAGCGCCCACGGCCGGTCGCTGATCAGCCGTCCGCGGCTGGTGGTCAACACCCCGTCGCACCTGACCGGTGTCGAGCAGCGGGCGGTCCGGGACGCCGCCTACGCCGCCGGCGCCCGGCAGGTGTTCCTGGTGCCCACCGCCATCGCCGCCGCGATCGGGGCCGGCGTGCCCATCCATGAGACGCGCGGCCACTTCGTGGTGTCGATCGGGGCTGGGTCCACCGAGGTGGCGGTGATCGCGCTGGGCGGGGTGGTGGCCGGGGAGAGCCTGCGGATGGGCGGCGACGACTTCGACGCGGCCATCGCCGGGTACCTGGCCGAGCACTTCGACATCCGCGTCGGTGCGGTCAGTGCCGAGCGGATCAAGATCGAACTTGGCTCGGCCGTGCCGGTGGACGGTCTGCCGGCCATCCCGGTGGCGGGCCAGGACACCCGCACCGGCCTGCCCAAGGAGATCGAACTGTCCGCCGGCCATGTCCGCAAGGCGCTGCAGCAGCCGGTGGAGACGCTGCTCACCGCCCTGCGCCGGGTGCTGGACTCGACCGGGGCGGAGGTCGCCGGGGATCTCGTGCGGTCCGGCCTGGTGGTCACCGGCGGCGGTGCCCTGCTACGGGGACTGTCCGAGCGGCTGGAGCACGAGTTGGGGGTTCCGGTGGAACTGGCGCAGCAGCCGGATCTGAGCGTGGTGGAAGGTGCCGGCCGTTGTGCGGAGAACATCTCCAGCGTCCGGAAACTGCTGCTGATCGAGCCCGCGTTCTGATTCATGACCCGCACCCGCAACCTCGTCGTCGTCCTCGTGGTGGCCTCGCTGACCCTGATCCTGTGGGACCTGCGCGCGTCCGACGCGGCGCTGCGTTCGGCCGCGCAGCAGGTCGTGACGCCTTTGCAGCGCACGGCCACCGCCGTGTTCGCCCCTTTCGGCGCGTGGGCCCGGCAGGTCCAGTCCTTCGACGACCCGCAGTCGCGCCGGCCGGCCGTCCAGGCGATCGCGGTGACGGCGCCGGAGGGCTGGGCCACCGCCGCCGGCCGGGTGGTCGCGGCGGACATCAGCGGCACCCGGGCCGTGGTGACCATCGATGCCGGATCGTCGGCCGGGATCCGGCCCGGCAACGCGGTGCTGGCCCCTGGCGGCCTGGTCGGACGCATCCAGCAGGTGTCGCCGGGCGCCGCGACGGTGCAGCTCGTGACCGATCCGCAGAGCACGATCGGCGTGCGGGTGCTGCCGAGCCGGGAGATGGGGGTGGTCACCGGTCGGGGCATGGGACAGGATCTGCGTCTCGAACTGCTCAACCCCGCCGCCCGCGCCGAGCCGTCCAACGCCCTGATCACGCTGGGTTCGACCACGCGGGAGGGCGTCCCGCCGGGACTGACGGTGGGTTCGGTCACCGCCCTGGACACCGACCCGGCCGAATCCGGCCGGTCCGGGGAGGCCGCTGCGGTGACCGGTACGACGACGCTGGACATGCTGGTCGTCCTCACGGAACGCCGATGAGCGCGGTGCCAGGCCGGGCCGAGGCCACGCACGCGCCGCGGGTCGCAGTGGTCGGGACGTTGATGGTGATCGCCGCCTTCGTGGTGCAGACGGCGGTGCTGCCGGCGGTGGGAGTGCCGGTGACCGTGCCCGCTGTGCTCGCGACGGTGGCCGTGCTGGCGGTGGCCTGGGGCCGGCGGAGCGGTGCGCTGATCGGGTTCGGTGCGGGGCTGCTGCTGGACCTCACCGGCACCGGGGTGCTGGGCGTGGGGGCCCTGGTCGGCTGCCTGCTGGGCGCTGCAGCCGGACTGGTCCCGGTGGGCCGCTGGCGCTGGTCCGGCGCCGGCTGGGTCGTGCTGCTGGTGGTCCTGGCCCAGGGTGCAGACACGCTGCTGGATGCGCTGCTGCTCGGCCAGCGGCTGGTGGCCTCCCCAGCCGTGCTGTGGAGTGTGACCGCCGCGGGGATCTGCACAGTTGTCCTGCTGCCGGCCAGGGACCTGCTGCGGTCGGTGGTCCGATGACCCAGTTGGCTTCGCCCCCGCGCCGGAGGGCCGACTCCGGTGCTCCTGCCCGGCGCCGGCTGCGGTTGCTGCAGGTGGTCATCCTGGCGGTGGGGGTGACGCTGGGCGCCCGGCTGGCATGGCTGCAGACCGCCGAGTCGCCGGTCTACGCGGCCAGGGCAGACCGGATCCAGACCGATGTCCTGGACGTACCCGCGGCCCGTGGCGGCATCGTCGACCGCGACGGGGTGATCCTGGCCGGCAACCGGACGACCTACGAGGCGCTGGTGGACGCCACGATCGACGAGGACCGCCTGCCGGAACTGGCCCGGCTCGGCGGCACCACCCCGCAGCGGATCGCGGCCCGGATGCTCGTATGCGGACAGCCCGGGGCGCAGGCCGGGACCTGCTACCGCGGCGAGCCCGGCGCCCCCATCCCCGTGCTCACCGACCTGCCCATCGCCCGGGCGCTGGCCATCCAGGACGCCGCCCTGCCGGGGGTGCAGGTGGCCCAGGTCGCCGTACGGGACTACCCCTCGCCGGCGAACGCCGCCGGCCTGCTCGGCTACCTGGGGGAGGGGCAGGGCAGATCCGGTCTGGAGGCCCAGTACGACGCGGCGCTGCGCGGGACTCCCGGGCAGGCCCGCCGCGAGTTCACCCGCAGGGGCGACCAGCAGCGCGAGGTGATGCGCGAGCCACAGCCTGGCCAGACGCTGGTGACGACCCTGGACGCAGGTACCCAGGTGGTCGCCGAGCAGGCCCTGCGCGACGCGGTGGAGCAGGCGCGGCAGGCGGGGTACCGGGCGACCGGCGGCTCAGTGGTGGTGATGGACGCCGACACCGGTGCGATCGTGGCACTGGCGTCGCATCCGACTTACGACCCCGACATCTGGGCCAAGGGGCTCACCGATGCGCAGTACGCCGAGCTGACCGACGAGGACGGCGGGCGCCCGCTGGTGTTCCGGCCCACCCAGGCCGTGGCCCCGCCCGCCTCCACCTTCAAATCCCTGACCTCCGTGGCCGCTGCCCGGGCCGGCTTCGACCTCGATGGGCAGTACGAGTGCCCCGCCTCGCTGGTGGTCGGCGGCCAGACGTTCCGCAACTACGAGAGCCGGGCCTACGGGACGGTGTCGCTGGCCCGGGCGCTGTCGGTCTCCTGTGACACGGTCTTCTACCGGCTCGGGTATCAGATGTGGAAGCGCGACGGCGGGCTCGGCGGCGAGGGCGCGCAGGAGCACGTGGTGCGCACGGCCCGTGACTTCGGGCTTGGCTCGGCCACCGGCGTGGACCTGCCCGGTGAGGCGGCCGGGTCGATCCCGGACCGCGGCCAGGTGCGTGCCGACTACGATGCGCGTCGCGAGGACTACTGCCGCCGGGCCCGCACCGGCTACCCGGAGGAGCCGGACGCCGCCCGGGCCAGACTGCTCAAGGCGTACGCGCGCGACTACTGCCGGTCCGGGTTCGAGTACCGGGCCGGGGACGCGATGAACACAGCCATCGGCCAGGGCCGGACGCTGGTCACGCCGCTGCAGATGGCGGTGGCCTACGCGGCGATCGCCAACGGCGGCACGCTGGTCACCCCGCACCTTGGATCGCAGTTACGCGGCGACACGAGCACGGACATCGTCCCCGGTACCCGCGGCGAGCTCACCGCCGATCAGGTCGCGCTGGACTACGTCCGTCAGGCACTGGCGACCACGACGACCACCGGCACGGCCCGCGGCGCCTTCGCCGGCTTCCCGCTGCAGCGCTACCCGGTCGCCGCGAAGACCGGTACCGCGGAGGTCGCCGGGCGGCAGTCCACGTCATGGTTCGCGAGTTTCGCCCCGGCCGACGACCCCCGCTACGTGGTGGTGGTCAACGTTGATCAGGGCGGTCTGGGGGCGGCCACGTCCGGGCCGGTCGCCCGGAAGGTCTACGAGCAGCTGTTCGGGATCAACCGCTGATGGCCACCTTGACCGCGGAGCGCATCCTGCCCACCGCCCGGCGCTTCGACGTGTGGCTGCTGGCCTGCGCGGTCTCCCTGAGCCTGGTGGGGGTGGCCATGGTCTACTCGACCACCTGGGGCCGGCTGGTCGCCGACGGCGACCCCGGCGGGTACTTCGCGGTCCGGCAGGCGCTGTTCGTGGTGCTGGGCGGGCTGGCCGCGTGGGTGTTCTACCGGCTGGACCGGCCCACCCTGATGGCGATGACGGCCATCGGGTACGCCGGCAGCGTGCTGGGCCTGCTCGCGGTGCTCAGCCCCCTGGGCACCACGGTCAACGGCACCCGTGCCTGGTTGACCCTGCCAGGGGGCTTCACGCTGCAGCCGGCGGAGTTCGCCAAGGTCTTCGTGATCCTGCTGGCTGCGATCTGGCTGTCGGACCGCGACGGGGCGCGCGGCCTGGACGATCCGCCGGAGCCCCGGGCCGTGCTGGGCGTGCTGCTGGCCACGGTGGTGGTCGCCGGCCTGCTCCTGCTGCAACCGGACCTGGGGTCCGCGCTGGTCACCGGGGCGGCCGTGCTGGGGGTGCTGTTCGTGGCGGGGGTGCGCCGGCGGTTCCTGGTGCTGCTGCTGCTCGGCGGTGCCGCGGTCTCCGTGCTGGCGTACGTGGCGGGGGTGCTCGACGCCTACCAGATCGCCCGGTTCACCGCGTTCCTGAACCCGCAGGCCGATCCGCAGGGGGTCGGCTACAACGTCCAGCAGGCGCTCATCGCGATCGGCACCGGGGGAGTGCACGGGCAGGGCCTGCTGACCGGAGCCCATACCCAGGGGGCGTTCGTCCCCTACCAGTACACCGACTTCATCTTCTCCGCGGTCGGCGAGGAACTCGGCATGATCGGTGGGCTGGTGGTGATCGGGTTGTTCGTCGCACTACTGCGCAGGGGACTGGCCGCCGCGGCGCGGGCGGACTGGTTCGGGGCCCTGGTCGCCACCGGAATCGTCTGCTGGCTGGCCGCGCAGGGCTTCGAGAACCTCGGCATGAACCTCGGGCTGCTGCCGGTCACCGGCGTCCCGCTGCCGCTGGTGTCCTACGGCGGGTCCAGCGTGATCGCCGCGTGGATCGGGGTCGGACTACTGCTGAAGGTGTCGCGCCACTGAGTTCACCGGGGCCCTGGCTGCATCTGACCGATTCGCCTGTCGCAGGCTGGGGGCATGAACCGAGTCGATTTCTACTTCGATCCCGTCTGTCCGTGGGCCTGGATGGCCTCGCGCTGGATGCTGGAGGTGGAACAGGTGCGTGACGTGCAGGTCAGCTGGCATGTGATGTCGCTGTCGGTGCTCAACGAGGGCCGCGAGGTCGATGCCGACACCGCGGACTTCCTGGCCCGGGCCTGGGGGCCGGTGCGGGTGGTGGTCGCGGCCCAGCAGGAACACGGCGATTCGGTGGTGGGTGAGCTCTACACGGCCTTGGGCAACGAGATTCACCTCGGGGCGGTTTCCGACTACGACCTGGCAGTCACGAAGGCGCTGGCCGACGTCGGTCTGCCCACGGAACTGGCCGCCGCCGGACACACCGACGAGTACGACGAGGCGCTGCGGGCCTCCCATCACCGAGGCATGGACCCGGTCGGCGAGGATGTTGGAACGCCGGTGATCCACGTGCCGGGTCCGGCCGGGGCGCCCATCGCGTTCTTCGGTCCGGTGGTCAGCCCGGCGCCGAAGGGGCAGGCGGCCGGCCGGCTGTGGGACGGGGTGCTCGCGGTGGCCGCGACCCCGGGGTTCTTCGAACTCAAACGCTCCCGGGACGTCGAGCCCATCTTCGACTGACGGGCGTTTCGTACCCTGGAGGAATGCAGTCGGTCTATCCGGAACTCGAGCGCATCCTCCCGCTGGTGCGCAAACCCATCCAGTACGTCGGCGGGGAGTTGAACGCCACCGTCAAACCGTGGGACTCCGTGGCGGTCCGGTGGGCCCTGATGTACCCGGACGCGTACGAGATCGGTCTGCCCAACCAGGGTCTGCAGATCCTCTACGAGGTGCTCAACGAGCGCGACGACGTCCTGGCCGAGCGCACCTACGCGGTCTGGCCGGACATGGAAGCGCTCATGCGCGAGCACGCGATCCCGCAGTTCACCGTCGAGTCGCACCTGCCGGTGGGAGCCTTCGATGTGCTCGGGGTCTCCTTCCCCACCGAACTCGGCTACACGAACCTGCTCACCGCCCTGGACCTGGCCGGCATCCCGCTGCACGCCGCCGAACGCGGCGACGGGCACCCGTTGGTGATCGTCGGGGGCCATGCCTCTTTCAACCCGGAGCCGGTGGCGGACTTCGTGGACGCAGTGGTGATCGGCGACGGCGAGACGGCGGTGCTGCGCCTGTGCGACCTGATCCGCGATGCCAAGGCGGCGGGACTGGGGCGCGCCGAGTTGCTCGACGAGATCGCGGCCAGCGGTGTTGCCTACGTGCCCTCGAAGTACGAAGTCGGCTACCTGCCCGACGGGCGCATCCATCGGGTCGTGCCAGTGGGCGGCCGGACTCCGTGGCGGGTGGCCAAGCACACTGTCAGCGACCTGGACGAATGGCCCTATCCGAAGGCCCCGCTGGTCCCCCTGGCCGAGACGGTGCACGAGCGGGCCTCGATCGAGATCTTCCGCGGTTGCACGCGCGGCTGCCGCTTCTGCCAGGCCGGCATGATCACCCGGCCGGTCCGGGAGCGCTCCAAGACCACCGTGGCGGACATGGTCCAGTCCGCGCTGGAAGCGACCGGTTTCGAGGAGATCGGCCTGCTGAGCCTGTCCAGTGCCGACTACTCGGACATCGGCGACCTCACCAAGGGGCTGGCCGACCGCTACGAGGGCACCAACACCGGCTTGTCGCTGCCGTCGACGCGGGTGGACGCGTTCAACATCGACCTCGCCAACGAGCTGTCCCGCAACGGCCGGCGGTCCGGGTTGACGTTCGCCCCGGAGGGCGGCAGCGAACGTATCCGCCGGGTGATCAACAAGATGGTCAGTGAGGACGACCTGATCCGCACCGTGTCCGCCGCCTACGCCGCCGGGTGGCGGCAGGTGAAGCTCTACTTCATGTGCGGACTGCCCACCGAGACCGATGACGACGTGCTGCAGATCGCCCGGCTGGCCAAAGAGGTCATCCGCACCGGACGGGAGGTGTCGGGGCGCCGCGACATCCGCTGCACGGTGTCCATCGGGGGGTTCGTGCCCAAGCCGCACACCCCGTTCCAGTGGGCCGCCCAACTGGCGTGGGAGGCCACTGACGCCCGGCTCGCGAAACTGCGCGAGGAGATACGCGCCGACCGCGACCTCGGCAAGGCGATCGGCTTCAGGTACCACGATGGCCGTCCCGGGATCGTCGAAGGACTGCTGGCCCGCGGGGACCGACGGGTGGGGGCGGTCATCGAGCAGGTCTGGCGCGACGGCGGCCGGTTCGACGGGTGGAGCGAGTACTTCAGTTTTGAACGCTGGATGGCAGCAGCCCAGCAGGTGGGGGTGGATGTCGACTGGTACACCACCCGGGAGCGGGACCTGGCCGAGGTGTTGCCCTGGGATCACCTCGACTCCGGCCTGGACAAGGAGTGGCTGTGGGAGGACTGGCAGGACGCTCAGGCTGAGGTGGAGGTTGAGGATTGCCGGTGGACGCCGTGCTTCGACTGCGGGGTGTGCGACCAGATGGGCACGCAGATCCAGGTCGGTCCCACCGACGGGAAGATCCTGCCGATCGTGGCGGTCAGCAGCTGATGGCCCGCCGCACGCCCGACCGGACGTACGTGCCGCCGGTGCAGACCCTGCAGGTCCGCTACGCGAAGCGTGGCCGGATGCGGTTCGCGTCGCACAGGGACTTCCAGCGGGTGTGGGAGCGGGCCCTGCGCCGCGTCGGGGTACCGATGGCCTACTCCGCCGGCTTCTCCCCGCACCCGAAGGTCTCCTATGCCGGAGCCGCTCCCACCGGCGCGGCCAGTGAGGCCGAGTACTTGGAGTTCGCCGTGATCCGGCGCATCGAGCCGGAGCAGGTTCGCGCGGCGCTGGACGCCGCGCTGCCTGAGGGGCTGGACGTGGTGCGCATCGTCGAGGCGACCGGCTCCCTTCCTGAGGGGCTGCGGGCCAGTCGCTGGAGACTGTCATGGCCGTTGGACGTGAGCGCCGCCGTGCGGGAGTTCGAGGCCGCGGACAGCGTGCCGGTGGAACGGGTCACCAAGGCCGGCCGCCGGACGATGGATGTGCGGGCGCTGTGCTCGGACCTGCACATGCCCGATGAGCGCACGCTGGAGGTGACCGTCACCCACGGCGAACCGACCCCGCGCCCCGGCGATGTCGTGACCGCTGTGCGCACGGTGTGGCCCGACCTGCCGGAGGTGACCGTTCTGGCGACCCGGTTGGCCCAGGGGATTCCCGGCGAGGACGGGGTACGTCCCCCGTTCTGACCCCCTCGCCCCGGGCAACACATGTGCGACACTCCCGACACACCAGTCACGCGCGTCCCCACCAGTTCCCGGAGCAAGCGTACGAATGACCCGAAGGTCGCCGTGCGTGAAGCATGGGGTGTGAGCTGGGTCCGCATGCAGCACCCGCGGACCGGCGACTCAAGCGCAGACTGCGACAGACGCTGGTGATTCCGCCGGGACTCGTGGCTGTGGGGGCGACATGGTTGTCGGTTGGGCCGCGACTGTCGCGCGGTTGTCGGTTGGGCCGCGACTGTCGCGCGGTTGGGGATGTTGATCAAGGGAAACCCCCAACGCTGCAACAATCGCGAACGGCCACCGGCCAACGGCGCAGCACTCGCGGGGCGCACCCCTCCCGGGGTGGTCCTCTGGGGCTGGGCGTGGGCCGCGACTGTCGCGCGGTTGTCGGTTGGGCCGCGACTGTCGCGCGGTTGGGGATGTTGATCAAGGGAAACCCCCAACGCTGCAACAATCGCGAACGGCCACCGGCCAACGGCGCAGCACTCGCGGGGCGCACCCCTCCCGGGGTGGTCCTCTGGGGCT
>DAOMFH010000049.1:9738-11148 GCA_035429705.1 Actinomycetota bacterium | reverse complement strand
GAGCACTTGCATGGCATGCAAGGGGTCTGGGGTTCGAGTCCCCATAGCTCCACCCGGCGCACAAGGTTCAAACACTGGCCCGTAGAGATGCGGGCCGGGGTTTGGGCCTTGTGTGATTTCTCGGCCCAGGTGAGTGCGTTGCCGTTGAGTTCGGGGTCGACCAAGACCTCGTATGCGCGGGTGGTCGCGGGCCGGAGGGTGTTGTCCTCGTCGATGCAAATCTTGGTGAAAAGCGCCTGGTTGCACAGTCGGCGGTTGGTGTCGTCGCAGCGGGAGTAGATCGCTGCGCGTGCGTTGAACGCTCCACCGTCGCGGATGTGCTCATCGAGCTCGCAGGCGCGCTCCCACAGGTCAGCATGCTGGTCCTTCAACGCCGACCATCGGGCGTTGCGTGAGTTCGGGCAGAACCAGCACGCGCTCCTGGGTGGTGTGGGGTGCCCGTTGTCGGCGAACCAACGAATCGTGTCGAACAGCTCCAGTTCGGCGGGGTGGAGCTGGTGTTGGCAGACGAAGGAGCGGTCCTTGATCCGCCACAGACCGTGCCCGGTGCCCAGCGTCGGCAGTAGTTGGCCTTCGGTGCCGGTCAGTCCGAGCGCGTCAGCGGTGGCGCCCAACTGGTCGGACTCTTGGCGGTAGATGATCCGGGTCTCCGCGTTCGCCAGCAGCGAGGACGCGAGCGCCGCATCGCCGAGCCTTGGTCGCCCAGCGTGTCGAGGTCGGTCAATTTGTGGAAGATCAGCATGTTGGCGATGCCGTAATGCCTCACCAACCGCCAATGCGCGTCCATTCGTCGCAGCAACGACGGGTGCGACATCAGCCGCCATGCCTTGTAGTAGACCACCCACCGTTGACCGCCCGCTGGGTCCAGCAGGGCGGACTCCATCCATGCGCTCGAAGAGGCCTGCCAGGTCCCCGCCGACGAGTCGACGCAGGGCGTGCCCGACGAGACGGCCATCCTCAGCCAATCGTCCCTCCGCGTCGTCGCTGGCATCGGGGTTGAGCAGCCGGTCGACCACCATCGGCAGCAGCGGAACCTCCGCATTGCGGACGGTGCTCGCCAAAGCGACATCGACCGCAGTGTGCTCCAACGGCGTCAGGCGACGTTCCAGCACGGTCTCGGTCAAAGCGCCGATCAGGTCGCGGCGTCGGGTCGTGACCTGTGCTTCCCACTCCACGTCGTCGAGTCCGCTGGGCCGGTATCCCTCATCGAGCGGATTGAGTCGCGCGGGCATCCCGTGGCCCAGCTCGATCGCCATCCCGCCGACAGCTCGTGCGACGGCCGTGTGTTCGCCCTTCGGGTCGCCCGCCACATAGACCCGCCTGCTGAACGGAAGCGACCGGGTGCAAAGGCTCTTGGCCAGCGACGACTTGCCCGAGCCGACGATCCCGGCAACCACGACGTTCGGGGGG
>DAOMFH010000049.1:1629-9638 GCA_035429705.1 Actinomycetota bacterium | reverse complement strand
TGATCGCCTGCTGCGCCTCGGCGGCATCAGCAACGGCATCCTCGAAAGGCGGCATCTGCGTCTCCTGCCTCTCGACAACGGAAGGTCGAGAGGCAGGTGCGCTGCCGCACCCGGCCGGTCTAGTAGATGCCGAGTTCCGTCAGCCGGGCACCAGGCAGTTCAGTAAGGAGGCGGAGGGCGATCGGACGGTCTTGCTCGCGGACGGCTGCGAGTTGCTGTTCGTCCGTGTCCAGGTTGCGGAGGAACGCGAAATGAGCGCCGATGGTCGCGTTGAGGTCGGCCAGCGACGGAGTCGGGACCGCCAGGGCGCCGATGTCGTCGAGGTCGACTTCGCTCGCCTTGCGGACACGCAGCCAGGCATCGGGGTCGAAGGAGCGGGACTCGTGACCGGGCCGCCATGAGCAGGTCGCTGAAGCGACGCCGTGCGCATCGACCCAGATCTTGAGCACGACGAGTCGCCGGATCAGGTCGGTATCCAGGGCGCCTACGTCGCGCTGGTGCGTGGCCAGCCACGCGAGGTCGTAGAGGTCGCGTGCCGTGGTCGTGCGATTGAGCCGCGAGACCTTCTCGGCGATGTTCTCCTCCAGTCGGATGACTTGGAGTTCCGGCAGAGCCGGGCTGCCGTACGTGCTGTGGACGGGCATGGAGACCCAACCTCGGCGAACGGGCGTGAGCCATGGAGGAGGCGAAACGTCGAGCTTGCTCGCCAGCCCTGATTCCTCGCTTGATAGGTCGCTCTCGATGGTCAGCCACCATTTGCCTCGCCGTTCGGTGACGCCATAGGTGAATGGCCCGATGCGCAGTCCGTCGATCTCCCCGATCAGGTCGAGGACCACCGTGTCGGGGGCGGCCGTCGGGTCGGCCACGCTGAAGTCGAGATCGAGGGAGAAGCGTCCTTGGTTGCCCGCGTAGAGCTTGCGCAGAGACGTTCCGCCCTTGAACACAAGCGCATCGAGCACGCCGCGTTGATGGAGTTCGCGCAACAGCAGGTCTTGGGCGACGTCGATGACGGCTGCCTGTCGGCCGTCGACGCCGGCTCCCGGGGGAGTGTGTCGACCGAGCCAGCCCAGGGTCAGGCTGATGGGGCGGCTGGTCATGCGACTGCTCTTGCAACCGAGGCCAGCGACCGGGGATCGAACGGAAGGAGCGTGTCGGCGATCTGCCAGTGGTTGTCGTGGCGGACCACCTTCTGGCGGGGGCCGAACCACGTCTTGGTAGTTGGACCGGTTACCTGTGCGGTGATGTCTGGGCGTAGCCCTTGGAGGAGGTATCCGAGCCGGGCTGCGACGGTGGCGGGGCGTCCCGTGAGTTCGGTCAACACGTCCTTGGCGGTGGCCTCCGCTGCAAGGTCGGGTAGCCACTCCAGGGCACTGGTCCAGGAGCGTACGTCGCCGGGGTGGGCAGCCATGTGAACCAAGACGCTGGCCGGAACGAGGACTGGTACGCCCTTGAGCGTGACGTACCCGAGGGTCGGCTCGAAGACCGACACGTCCAGCCCGTCGGGAAGCTTGCGCGCCTCACGGGCCGACGCGGCGGCCACCTCCAACCGGACCGGCGCGCGGTCGGCCAGGTCATGCGCCCATGCCGCCGCCTGGAAGGTCAGACCGCAGTCCACGTCGCTGTGGGCGAACACTGACCGTAAGAGGCGTGTGTGACCGCCTCGACTGACTGCACCAGCGGCTGCTCCAGGTGCGAACTCCCACACTCCGCGCTGGCCCGTGGGAAGCAGCCACCCGCGTTCGCGTAGCCGGGACGCCACGGTGCGCGTCGCCGTGCCAACGCCGGTTGTCTTGACGATCTCGTTGAGTCGCGCCGTGGTCACGAGGTCAGCGGCCTCAAGTTCGAGTTCAGCGATGACGGGTGCCAAGGACGGCGGAATCGTGCGTGTCACAAGACACCTCCTTGCCTCTGAATCTGATGCAAACACCTTCTGCGTGACACCAGTATTCAGGAGGCCAATCAACGGTGTCAAGGAGAAGCACTTTGTATCAGGATCTGATGCAATCAAGACAGGAATGACACTCACACGTTTCGGCACAGCGGAAGCGCTGCCGTGGCGAATGCTTGGGCCTGCTGGCCCCAGAGGCGCCGGGTCTCGCAGGAGGCTTGGATGGCCGCCTGCAAGATCGCCGCCACGGCCTGCTCCAGTTCGTCGGGGGTGGTGGTGCTGACGGTAATGAAGCCGGTTGCTCGCAGGACGCCGTGGCCGGCGGTCAGGTCGGCTTCCTGGCGGAGCACGTCGTGGTATTCGGCGTCCTGCTGGGCATCTTCGATCTGGCCCATACGTTGCCGCTGGGCGGCGTCGGAGACGTGCTCGGTCTTGCGTTTGCGGATGTCGCGGGCGGCGTGGTCGGCGCGCATCGGGGTGTAGAGCAGCGTGAAGGTCCGGCGTACGCCGGAGGAGAGCAGGACCGAGGAGAGGAAGCCGGGGTAGACGAGTGAGCGAGGCCATTCGCTGATCCACAGCACGCAGTGATGGGCGGAGTCGCTGCGCAGGTGGCTCCAGGTCTCGGTGACCGCGACGGGGCTAGCGGTGGCGAGGTCGCGGCCGAGGTCACCGTGTCGCTCCAGGGTGGCGGCGACTTGGGGGTCGTAGGCCGAGCGGAGGATGACGGCGGGGTCTCCGGGTTCCAGCCACGTCGAGGGGGCGAGGTCAGCGGCGCGGAGGGCGGCGGTGATGGTGGTCATCTCTTGGCGTAGAACGGCGGCGGCACCGCGCATCCCGCCACCGGCGGCATGGACGGCGCGCGAGGCGGCCTTCATGTCGAGTGCGATGGAGACTGTGCTGGCGTGGCGCTCACCAGCGGGGCCGGCGCGGTCGATCAGCTCGCCGTAGGTGGTCGCAGCCCACGAGCTGTCCTGTTGACCGTGGCGGTGCCACCACTCGGCGAGTCCTTTGCCGGAGTCGGGCAGGGTGCGCTCCATCATCTGCATGGACGCGATCCGGCCCGAGCGGCAGGCGGTGGCCAGCACTCGGGACCAACTTGTGACGCGCCGTTCCTGCTCGATCGGGTCGAGCAGGACGAAGGCAGGGTGGGTGACCGACACGAGGGCGGTCAGGGTCGCGGCATGAGGATCGTGGACCATGACGGCGCCGGTCTCTGCGTCGACCCATTGCCGCAAGCTGGCCGCGTCGCCGGGCAGGGCGAGCACTCCTGCCGGGCGGGGCTTGAGCACGCGGCGGCGGTAGACGAGTTGCCCGCCGCTGGAACGCCAGGCCCACCGGAGCAGGATCGGCAGCCACTCCACGAGCTTGCGTCCACCGACGCCGACCCACGCCAACGCAGCGCACAGGATCAAGACAGCCAACCGAATGCTCATCACCCTTGCGGACGGTGACTGGGGTAGTGAAGAAGATGCTGCTCACGCGGTGGTCGATGAACTCAGGGCAACTGGAGTGATGACCGCCATCGGCCTTCTCGGCCAGTACGTCTCGGATGACCCACACCATCACGAGCACGCCGTCCGACTGTCTTCGCCTGCGGCGCTCGTCACGATGGCACGACACCTTGTCCGGGGCACTCGGGCGGACCCCTCGGCTGCTTAGGTGTTGACGAGGGGCAGTCGGTGCAAGAGTGACTGGAACTGGAATGGTTCGAAGTGCAGGTGCATCGTCGGCCTGGCTCGGAACCACTCCGCTCGGGCTTGGTGGTGGGCGATCGCATCGCGGTTGCCCACCACCTCGGCCAGTTCCACGAGCTCGGCGTGGAGCTGCACCCCCAGGAGACCCAGATCAACATGCGAGCGGTCAGCGTGCTCGACCATCCCCGTCAGGGCATGAGCACGGTCATTGGGTTCCAACTTCCGACTCAAGACCCACTCTGCGAGCAGTTCGACGCCCGCCGCCGACCAGCCGTTCGGGTCTGAACCTCTGTCGCATGAAGCGGCACGCACTTTCGCGCGCTCTTCGTTTCCGGCGATCCAGTCCACCAACGCCAATGCGCCGAGGAGTCGCGCATCTCCGCAGTTGCACAGCGCAACACACCGCGCTGGTCCGTGATCTCGCCGCTGTCGATCGTCCTGATACTCGAAGTAGGGTTCGCGGCCGGAGTAGATCGTTGGACGTTCGTCGGGGGCATGGAACAGCGCGGCATCGTCGATAGCAGAACTCCATGCCAGGGCGACCGCGTCGGCGCCATCTGCGAGCAGCTCGACTGCCATCTGGGTGATCCCGCCGAACTCACCGCGTCCCGCGAGTTCGCCAGGGTCGAGCAGTGAAGCGATCTGTGAAGCCGGCACCGGGCGCCCTTCGGCTGCGCGCAAGCGAAGCAGGTGAACTGCGGGCGAAACACAGCCGTGCTGCCCAGAGGTTGCGACGATCTGGCCGACCCGGGCCATGTCGCCTTCTCGATCGGCCTCCAGCAGGTCGACCATCGACGCTGCGCTGCCGAGCGTTGCGCCGCGAACTGCCTCTCGGGCCTCGGCCGGGAGGACGCCGCGCCATGCAGCGAGCCATCCTGTCTCAGCCTCAGCAGCCATTGCTTCCGGTCCGGCAACGCCGGCTTCCGCTAGCCGACGCGCGACGGGTTCCAACGCTTGGGGCCATTGAGGAGATCGGAAGACCCACTCCACCAGACCGCGCGCGGGCTCGTAAGTTTCAGCGAGGGCGAGGGCGTAGGCAGCGCCGGCCTCTGCCTGGGCCTGCCGCTTGGCCTCGAATCCTGTCTCCCAGGCAGCTTGGTCGAAGATGGCTTCCTTCGCCCATCCGGGATTGGCGCGCTCGTACTCGCTGTCCGCGTAGTTGTGGGCTGCGCCAAGGAGCTCGTTCTCTAATTCGTCGAGCGTGCAGATGCCTCGATCGAATTGCCGGAGGTAGCGTTCTGCTCGGTCTGCGAGTTCCTGTGGCAGTTCGGCTGGCACGCCTCAATGCTATTCGCACAGAGTTCGTTCGCCCGGCAAACGTCTGGCAGATCGAGGGGGGCTCAGTGCGCACCTGGGCTTTGTGACGGTTTCGATGCGCGTGATGAGCGCCGGAGATGGCTATGAGTACCTGCTGCGCTCGGTCGTGGCAGGGGACGGGAACCGCTCACTCTCCATGCCGCTGACGTGCTACTACGAGGAAGCAGGAACCCCTCCTGGGTACTGGCTCGGCACGGGTGTTCACGCCTTCGGTGACGGCCAACTGACGCCCGGTGCGACGGTTGAGGAGGACCAGCTCGCGCTGCTGTTGGGCCAGGGGCGCGATCCGCTGACCGGGGACCAGTTGGGTCGGGCTTTCCCGAAGTACCAGTCCGTCGCCGACCGGATCGCCAGTCGAGTCGGCGAACTCGATGCAGGTTTGAGCGGAGAGGAACGCGACATTGAGGTCGCCCGGATCGAGGCAGAGGAGACCGAGAAGGGCAAGAACCGCGCCGTGGCGGGGTACGACTACACCAGTCAGTCGTGCCGCTGTCGGGCCGGTGGTGGGTGACGACGCAGGACGGCACTACAAGGTCATGGATCCTGAGGATGCACCCCTCGGAGACGATCTCGACGCCGTTGCGGATGGCGCAGGCCGGATCGGCCACGATTCCGGCACCGAGGGTGTGGACCGGCCGCGCTGTTGATGATCCCCGTCAACACGCCCGGTGAACCAACTGGTCCTTACCCCTTGGTCTTGTCGTCGAGCCAGTCGAACATGCGCTGCGCTGTGAGCCCGGGTGCCAGCGGCTGGCAGTGCCCGGCCGCTCCTTCGGCGGCGGTGAAGCGCACGAGCGTCGACACCCTCCCGGTGAGTTCGGCGAGCTGCTCGGACTGACCCGGCCAGAACTGCTCTTCTTCCGGCGACAGGATCAGCAGTGGTGTGGTGATCTGTGCGGCCACATCGGCCACGGTGTACTGGCGGACGGCCTGGATGGTTTGTGCGTAGCCGGTCGTGCCGTACGGCCGGGCCCGGAACTGCCAGGTGTGCGCAGTGCCGGGGGAGAACTTCATGCCCAGAGCCATCTCCCGATCGAACTTCTCGTCGGCTCCGGAGTCGAGCAGTCGCCGCAGGCTGGCGGGCAGGTGTCTGGTCCAGGACGTCGAGACGTCGACGAGTCCGGGATCGGTGATCGCGGCGACGAAACGGTGATCGAACGCGATGGCCCGGGCCACCCAGTAACTGCCCTGGCTGATGCCGTAGACGGCGATGCGCGAACTGTCCACCCCGTCGAGGGTGCTGACGAAATCGTAGACCGGGGTGAGCACGTGTTCCCAGTCGAAGCGGAACGGGACGCCGCGTTCGAACAACTCGGACTGCTGACCGGGACCGTCGAACAGCAGCACGTTGTAGCCGCGCCGCAGGGCTGCGGCGCACACCGTCCACAGTGATGCGCGGGATCCGTCGCTGCCGTTGACCACGACCAGCGTCGCTCCGGTCGGGATGACTGGCCGGAAGAACCAGCCGGGCAGGTCACGGCCCTCGTACGGGATGCCAACAGTCTCGACTTCGATTGTCGTGTGCTCGACGAACCCCTTCCAGGCCTCCTCCTGCTTGGCGAAGGTCGGGGAGATCCGGTCGGTCCCGGCGAAGGCGCTGAGGGCGTTCACGGCGTTGGCGTAGTAAGCCGAGGCGCGCAGATAGGCCTGTGCCGCGCTCACGGAGTGCTCGCCGGCTGCTGCGGAAAGGGCGGTTCCGAGGGTGCGCTCGGCCAGTTCCCACCAGGCCGAGTACCAGCCCTCGTGGTCCCCCTTGTGGACCGACGCGACGGCGGCGAGGATCTCGCCGGGATCGCCGGCTCCCTCGGTGCAGTTCCCGAGCGCGCAGCGGATCTCGTAGTCGAAGTCGGGGTCGCTGGAGAACGGGCGGATCGGGTGGGATGCGTGGTTCATGGTTCGGCCTTCCGTCGCGATGGATCCTCGCTGGGATCTCCTACTGGATGTTTCGATGATCGGGCCCCGCGCGGCTGGCCCGACTGTCCGATTCGACTAGTTGTCGTCGCGCATGAGGCGCACGAGTTCGTGCCGGGACGAGACACCCGTCTTGGCGTAGATCCTGCCCAGGTGGAATGCCACGGTGCTTCGCGTGATGTAGAGCTCCTCGGCGATCTGCGCGTAACTGAACCCGGCCAGCAGGAGCGTGGCGACTTCCCGCTCGCGGTCACTGAGATCGCGCAGCGGGGTGGCGTGAGCGGGGGAGTCCGCCCCCGATGCCGGCACCCGGTCGAGGTAGGGCAGCGCTCCCAGGCGCTCGTACCCGGACCTCGCCCGCACCGTGGATCCGGCTGCGGTGTCGGTGTCGCCGAGCCGATCGGCCACCCGGGCGAGGTCGGCATGGACGTGTGCGCCGTACAGCGGCAGCTCGGAGTTGAGCGACGCGGCAGCAATACTCAACTGCCGAAGGGCGGATTCGAGTTCGCCGGCCCGCTCGTCGCGAAGCCCGATCAGCCAGGGGCGGCACCAGGTGGCCCAGTCCGGCACGATCATGTCGGTCTCGATGCTGATCAGATGCTTCTCCACCTCGTCGAGTTCCCCGGCCCACACCTGCGCGAGCCCGACGTGGAGGTGCCAGATCGCCCCGGCGGCGAGGTCGGCTGCTGTCACCCCGGTCCCGAAATGTGCCCGCAACCGACGCAGGTAGGACTCGCGTGCGGACAGGTCCTGCCCGGCGTGCAGCCGTACGATCTGCGCCTGAATGTGAACACACAGGGCTTCATGCCAGGGGAGGTCGCGCAGCATCGACTCCGACTCGGCGAGCAGGGTGTCCGCGAGGCTGAAGTCGCCTCGCACCGCGGGGGTCAGCGGCAGCATGGCCTGTACGAGGGGATGCAGGCGGTCGACAGCCAGGTCCCGGGCCGCCTGCAGTTCGATGTTCGCCCGCTCGAACTCCCCGTCGTACCAGAGCGCGAGGCTGTACAGCGCATGGTTCACGCCGCTGGCCGCGTCGATCCGCCCGCCCCGCACCCGCGAGACCACCTCCGAGAGGTCCCGACGGGCCTCGGTGGCGAAACCGCACAGCGCATACACCGCACCCCGCCAGCTCAGCCTGTCGGTGTCCGCCATCGGAGTCTCGCGCGCATCCACCGGGACCGCCGCGAAGTCGGCGCGGA
>DAOMFH010000049.1:0-1529 GCA_035429705.1 Actinomycetota bacterium | reverse complement strand
GCCAGCGTCCGGCGGGCGTCCGCGATGCGGTTCTCCACGATGAGCAGCCACGCCGTCACGACCGTGCGGCGAGCGATGTCGGTGGACCAGCCGATCTCAGTCAGATTCGCGCGCACCGCGAGGGTGTCCTGCGCGAGCACGGTCGCCAGTTGCGCGGCGAGCCACCGTCGCTCACGGTCCGCAGCCGTGCCGGACAGCTGCGAAGACCACTGCCACAGTTGCGCCTCGCGCCGGTAGTCGGCTTCTGTGTGAGCTTGTCCGGCGGCGTCGGCGAGTTGACCGGCCAGGGAAGGGTCCCGGCGGTCCGCGGCGGCGACGGCATGCTCGAGGCGCTGCATCGGTGAAGCGAGCAGCTCGGCTGCCTGTTGGTGCATCGCACGACGCGCCGCGACGGGAATCGACTGGTAGACCGAGTCGCGGACCAGCGCGTGCGTGATCCGCACATCCGCGAGGGGAACACTTGAGCGGACGACCAGCAGCCCGTTCTCGATGAGCAGTTCTAGAGCCTGGGCTGCGTCGTCGATGTGTGCGATCGTAGCCGCGTCGAGGCGGTCCACCCATGATGGCCCGAGGATCGCGATCGCCTGCAGCAGCCTGGCCGCGTCGGCGTTGGTCCGGGTCAGTCGGGCGTTGAGGTTCCGGGCGACCTCGACCGGCGCGGGGAGATCGGCCAGCGTGGCAAGGTCGGCCAATCGGTACTGCGCCACGAGCGACCGCAGATACATCGGGTTGCCGGCGGTGTACTCCCACAGCCTCGCTACGAGCTCGCGTGTCGCGCCGGCATCTGCTGTCTGCTGTCGTACAAGGTCCGCGGCCTCTTCGAGGGTGATGCCGTCGAGTACCACGGTCGTGACCATGGGCGAGGTGGTGCTGTACCTCTCCCAGAGCGTGTGCCCCCGCTGCGAGGGCCTGCCGGCGACGACGGTCAACAGCCGATCGCCGGAGAGTCGATCCAGCACGAGGTGGAGTGCCTCGATCGACTCGTCGTCGGCCC
Organism: Actinomycetota bacterium; assembly: GCA_035429705.1. Lineage (GTDB taxonomy): Bacteria > Actinomycetota > Actinomycetes > S36-B12 > UBA10799 > JADKAV01. Next base: position 535 of record DAOMFH010000049.1, on the reverse strand, counting down.
ATTGCAGGTCGTCGATCGCTACCAGCAGTGGCTCATCGCGACTCTCGTCGTCGATCAGGCGGCGCAGCGCCTGCGCGGCGGAGGCGGGGCTGAGTTGCATGCCGCTGTCGGTGGTCGTGTGCCGAACGCCCAGGGACTCGAGCAGGCCTAGCGCCGGCCGGTACGCGGTGTCCTCGCAGGTGGCCTGCAGGACACGAAATCCGGTGGCGGCGCTGAGCACCGCACGCAGATGAGAGGACTTGCCCATGCCGGAGGCGCCCTCGAAGTAGAGCACACCCGCTCTGCCGGATCGGGCATCCGCGAGGGCGGCGTCGACGATGTCGCTTCGTTCCTCTCGAAGCTTCAGCATCCATTCCGCCCATCGGCCGCCGCTTGACCCTGCGAATATGCAGTGGCGCTCAGTATTGCGTCCGTTGCTCAATATGGCGAGGTCGGTTGTGGCCGTTGTCGGCATTCCTGCGCACGGTTCGTCGCTGCGAGGTCGGTGGCTGCTTGCGCCGCCGCATGGGCTTGACCCCGAAAGTCACCAATGCCA
>DAOMFH010000048.1:0-11176 GCA_035429705.1 Actinomycetota bacterium | reverse complement strand
TCTACCGGGAGGGCGGGGTGGTCCTGCCCACGGCCGACAGCGTCCTGCAGGAGGGTGACGAGCCGGTCCTGCTCTCCGCCAAGGAGGCGGTCGAGCGGGTCTGCGAACACTGCGCCGGAAAGGCGGTGGATCCGGAATGAAGGTGGCGATCGCCGGAGCCGGGAAGGTCGGCAGGTCCATAGCCCGCGAACTCGCGGAGATCGGTCACGAGGTGCTGTTGATCGATCGTGACGCCGAACTCGTCGAGCAGTCCCGGATCGAGGGCGTCGACGTGGTCAAGGCCGACGCCTGCGAGATGGCCTCTCTGGAGCAGATCGGTCTCGAGCAGTGTGACGTCGTGGTCGCGGCCACCGGCGACGACAAAGTCAACCTGGTGGTGTCGCTGCTGGCCAAGACCGAGTACGGCATCGCCCGGGTGGTGGCCCGGGTGAACCACCCGAAGAACGAGTGGCTGTTCGACGAGATGTGGGGCGTCGATGTCGCGGTGTCCACCCCCCGGATGCTCAGCGCGTTGGTCGAGGAGGCCGTCGCGATCGGCGATCTCGTGCGGCTGATGACCTTCCGCCGGAGCAAGACGAATCTGGTGGAGATGACCCTGCCCCACGACTCCGGGGTGATCGGGATGGCCGTGGGTGACGTGCGGTGGCCCGCCGACACCGCGCTGGTGGCCATCCTGCGCGAGGATCGCGTGATCGCGGCGACCGACGACGATCCGCTGGAGATCGGCGATGAACTTCTGTTCGTGGCCACCGAGGAGCAGGAGAAGACACTCGCGGACCTGCTGCACTGACCCGGTGCCTCGAGGCGGCCGGGCGCCGCCTTCCGGGTAGGCGTGGTCCGACCACGGTCGTGACCGCCGCCCCGCAGGCGGCCAGCCCATCACCGCTTCACTGCACCCGCGGACACGGCCGGGGACCCCGCACCGGCAGTCCGCCCAACCGGTCGAGGCGCCCCGCGATCGCCTGGCCCGCGGCCCAGCCAGAGGCCCCCACCTCCCCGTAGGTCAGCACTCGTTGGCGCGCCGGAGCCCGCAGTGCGCCGTACGGGGAACCGGTGGCCACCCAGACGTCCGCGGCACCGGGTGAGACCGCGGACACGACCACCCGGACCGGACCACTCGGTACGCCGGCGTCCTGGAGCCCTTGCCGGACACCGGCGGCCACCGGCCCCGACCCGACGACAGTGGCACCCCGGCCGATCAGTATCCGGCAGGATCCCAGCACGGTGAGGCCGGCCCCGGCCACGTCCCTGGCCACCTGCCAGGAATGGGCCCGGGTCGGCCGGGCCGGGTAGGAGGGCGCTTCGTCGAGCAGTCCGAGGCGCTGCTTCGCGGCCAGGACGTGCTGCACCGCCGCCCGCACCCGGCCAGCCGGCAGGTCGTTGTTGCGCACGGCCCGCCGGACTTGCCGGACCGCGCCGTTGGGATCATTGGGCATCAGCAACACATCGACCCCGCTGGCCAGCACATCCCGGTAGAGGCCGGCCCGGGTGGCCACGGCGCCCATGCCCAGCGAGTCGCTGACCACCAGCCCGTCGAACCCCATGCGCTCGCGCAACAGTCCGGTCACGACCGGCCGGGAGACCGTCGCCGGACGGTCGTCGATGGCCGGCACCGTCACGTGCGCGACCATGATCGCCGGAATCCCGGCATCGATGGCGGCCTGGAACGGCGGCAGGTCGATGCGCGCCAACCGCGCCCTGGAATGGGTCACCCGGGCCAGTCCCACGTGACTGTCCGTGGCGGTGTCCCCATGGCCCGGGAAATGCTTGGCGGTGGAGAGCACTTGTGCGGCGTCGAAGCCGTCGACCTGCCCCACCACCGCTGTTCCCACCACTGCGGGGAACGCGCCCGGTGACCGGATGCCGATCACCGGATTGGCCGGACGGACGTTGACGTCGGCCACCGGCGCGAAGTCCAGGTTCACCCCAGCCGAGCGCAGCCAGCGACCCGTCAGTTCGGCGGCAGCTGCGGCTGCCGTCCTGCCGCGGTCCGGGTCTCCCGCCACCGCCGCGCCGAGGACCATCGCGCCGGGCAGAGTCACCGGCATCCGCATCCGTCGCACCAGGGTCCCGTTCTCCTGATCGGCCGCGATCAGCAGCGGCGGCAGTCCCAGTTGCGCCGCCTGTGCCTGCGCCGCGCGGGTCACCTTTGCCCACTGCCGGGCCGTCCCGGGCGCCATGATGATCAGCCCACCGGGGCGGGTGCGCCGCACTACCTCGCGGGCCTTTGCCGGATCCAGCGAGTCGATCGACGGCATGATGAGCTGCCGGACCCGCTGGGCCGGGGTGAGTTGCTGATACACCGCCTGTATGCGGGAGGGCGGCGGCACGCTGTGTGAGTCCGCCTGCGCCGCGGGCTCCGGAACCGAGGCAGCCCCACAGGCGCCGAGTAGCACGACCAGCCCGGCGGTCAGCAGTGTGCGCATCCACCCACAGTAGACAACCTCGGACCGGTGCTTTCGGGGCCGCTGCCGCATGGAGGCTGCGGAACTGCCGCGCCCCGGCAGCACGGGCGGTGGGGCTGCGCCGCTGCCTCGGACCTGCGGGTGCGGCACAATGAGATGACGGCCGCGCGCACCAGCAGTCCGGCCGCCCCGTCGGACGGCGATCCCGGATGACTTTGGAGGCAAGCCAAGTGAGCGTACTCGCACAGGTACTGGAACCCCTCGGGGTCACCACGGCGGTTGACGGTCCAGCGGATGTCGTCGTCCTGCGCAAGCTTCCCGATCCGGGACTGGTCGAGGTGTTGCGTCGCACCGGCGCGGTCGTGTGCAGCACCTCTCGTGAGGCGTTGGAGGCGCTGGGGATCACCACCACCGACCTGCCCACGCACCCCTCCGGCGACCCGCTCGTCGCCGACCCCGTCCACACGATCCAGACCGACGGGCTCAGATTCCCGTTGCGCGCGGCCTTCGGCATCGAATGCGACGAGGTCTGGGCCACCGCTGCGGGTGTCCCGGTGGCGGGCAGGTCCGGAACGGTATCGGTACTGGCCGGGCGCTGGGAGGATGTCGCCGGCGATGAGAGCGGCGCGCTGTTCTGGGCTCGCACAGTGCTGGGACGCCACGACCCGGCCGTGGAGCAGACCCTGCAAGTCGCGCTGACCACACCCGGCCGGGCCGTCGAGCACCCTCCGGTCGCGGTGATCGACGGATCGGGATGGGCGGCCCCTCAGGCGCCGGCCGCCGAGATCAACTCGCCGGCGTTCCTGCGCGCCGTGGCCCACGCCGGGCGGACCCTGCCCGCGGCGGTGTACGACGCGCTGGTCGACTTCGTGGACAGCGCCCCGGCGGCCGGAGCGATGCTGGTCGAGAACCTGCCGCTCGGCGATCTGCCCGCCACCCCGGAAGACCCACTGCTGGCGGCCAAGCCGGACCGCGTCTCCGAGTTCACCCTGCTGACCGCGGGCCGGGTGCTGGGCCGTCCGGTCGGCTACCTGCCCGAACACGGCGGGGACGTGGTGCAGAACATCTCCCCCACCCGGCGCAATGCCGACCGGCAGGTCTCCACCAGCAGCAAGTCGATGCTCGAGTTCCACACCGAGGCGGCGTTCCACCCCCACCGGCCGCGCTACCTGCTCCTGCTGTGCCTGCGCGGAGACCCGGCGGCCGCCACCACGCTGTGCAGCATCGCCGCGGTGCTCGACACTCTGTCGCCCCGCGCGCGGGCGGTGTTGTTCCAACCCCGGTTCACGACCGGTATCGACGAGTCCTACGCGGGTGGTCGCTCGGCCGCGCGGTCGGTCCAGCGGCCGGTGCTGTACGGCGATCCGGATGCACCCAAGCTCTGGCTGGACGCGGACCTGATGAGCGGCACCGACCCAGTGGCCCAGGAGTCACTGGACGAACTCGCGCGCCTGGTGCGCGAGAAAGCAACGGCAGTCACCCTGAAGGCCGGGGACCTGCTGGTCGTGGACAACGACGTAGCGGTGCACGGCCGCACACCGTTCAAGCCGCGCTTCGACGGAACAGACCGCTGGTTGCAGCGCACCTTCGTGGTGGCGGACCACACCGCGGCCGACGGCTCCCGGGATGGCCGCGTGATCACCACTCAGTTCATCGCCTGACCCGTCGCGTTGCCTGCGCGGCGCCCGCGCCAATAGGGTCGATTGCGCACGCGACAAGGAGTGACGATGAGGAACGAGAACATCAACCACGCATTTCTGGACCCGGTTCTGGCCGGTGACCAGGTGGACGTGTACTACCACTTCGGGGTCAGCAGCGACGACCCGGTGATGGACCGACTTCGTGATGTCCGGGCTGTCGTCATGGCCGGCTCCGGCAATCGCATCGACGACTTCGCCCGCACCTGGAGCGCGGCCAACGACGGCGCGGAGATCATCGGACTGCCCAAGGAGGAACGGTTCACCACGCGTTACTGCGCCGGCGTGCTGTTCGCATCCCACGGCATGGGTATGCCCAGTGCCAGCATCGCCGTGCAGGAACTCATGCGCATGGTCTACTTCCTCAAGCGGGGCGATCTCGCCGCACTGGACGAGGTCTTCTGGGCCCGCGTCGGGACCAGCGGCGGTGTGGGTCTCGAGGGGGGCACCATCGTCGTCACGACCGAGGGGCTGATGGCCGACCTGCGGCCCTACCGGGTGCTCAACGGGGGCATGGGCGAGTACTGGTTCGACTCCACCTTCCCCGCTGATGTCGCCGCGGCCATCGTCGAGGCCAATGCCGGCAGTGGGCTCGATCTCGCGACCGGGAAGACCGTTGCGGGCAACGAGTTCTTCCTGGAGCAGTTCCGGCTCGACGGTGCGGTCTGCATGGAAACCCCCGAGACGAAGATGGCCTGGCTGGAGTGGATCCACGACAACGGGGTCCGCAACATCGAGATGGAGGGGGCCATGCTGGCCGGCTACCTCAATCACTGGGGATTCCCCAAGTTCGCGATGATCTGCTGCACCCTGCTCAACCGGTTGCACGGCGACCAGGTGACCGCATCGGCCGAGCAGATGCACCAGTTCAGCGAGAACTCGGGCGTGGCGCTGTTCAACTACCTGCGGGCGACGCTGCTCTGAACGGGTCACCCGTGGCGCCGGGTCAGCGCCGGCCCCCTCCGCAGCAGACGGTCCAACCGGTCGCACAGAGGCGCTCGAACTCCTCGGCCCGGCGCTGCTGGGCACGAGTGGGTTTGGTCGGCTGTTCCGCGCCGGCCGCCCCGGCCGCACCCCCGATCCCGGTCGGGGTTCCCTCGGGTTGGGTGCTCACTGCTGCACGGTGGTGACCGGGACAACCTGTGGTTGCCGTGCGGCCCGCAGCAGGGTGGCTGCGATCAGCGCGAGAATCGCCGCGTCGTCACCGATTCCCAAAGGCCCGGCGATGATCTCCGGGATGAAGTCGAAGGGCGAGACCACATAGAGAAGCCCCGCGATGATCAGTCCGACCTGTGACTTACTGAGTCGTGTCATGTTCCCATTGTGAAAGACGACTTACCACATGGCAAGTCCCAGGTGGCGGTCATTTCACAATCTCGCAATACCCGAACCGATTCCCGCGCTCCCACGAGGACAGCCCGGGAACGTACCAGGTGCGCAGCGTCCATCCGCGCGCACGGAGTTTGTTGCATGCCCGGCGGGTCTGCGTGAGCATGCGGTTCGTGCCCGGGTAGGCCGCGGAGTACGACGAGGGTGTCCACACCTGGGTGGTCAGCCGCACAGCATCGGTCCGCCCACACCTGGTCCCGTTCCAGCGCCGCGGGTTGAGGCACACGTACGGCTTGAGTCCCAGGCCTCGCACCGAGCCGATCCGGGCCGCTGGGGCGGTCAGCGCGACGTTGCGGCTCTGTCCCAGGCAGACCGCCCAGCGTTCGCCGGCCGCCCACTGGTCGGGCGTGGGCAACTGGACGTAGAGCCGGGCCGAGCGGGGCAGGACGTAACTGCTCTTCGGGTACTTCGCCACGGTGGCCGTCCACACGTAGTCCACCGCCACGGACTGGCAGGTGCGGTAGGCCCAGCCCTTGGCCGCACTCGACCCGTACCCGGTGGCGATGATGTCGTCGGGCAGGCCGACCGCCCCCAGCACCTCACCGTTGTGAGGAAGTGCGCAGTCCATCCCGGTGGCAGTGAATTCCGTCTGCCGCCACTGCTCCTCGGAGTAGTCCAGGCAAGAGCCCGCCACGGGAGTGTCCGCCTGGGCCGGGGTCGAGCCGGCCAGGGCGGCTGCGGCCAGCACCACCGCGAAGGCGGTCGTCCGCAGCCTCATCGCGCGTACTCCCCCGGCGCCATGAAGAGTCTGGCCACCATGCCGGCCGAGCGGGCGGCCGGACACAACACGTCGTAGTCCCGTTTCGTGTCCCACCACTGGCCGACCAGGACCGTCCCGCCTTGCACGGAGGTGGCCCGGCACATGCGCCGCGCGTCCGGGTACCCGGTGTCGGACCACGGGTGACCTCCGGCGGTCCGCCACTCCGGCAACCCGTAGCGAGCCGTGCCGATGATTTCCTTCCACGGCCCCGGCGAGGTGTAGAAGCCGACGTCCAGTCCCGCTTCCCGGTACCCGCGCACGGCACCGTCCAGGACGGCCTTGTTGCGGGCACGGTTGCCGGTCCACGGTGCCACCGGGTAGTGCTCCACATCGACCCAGATGAACTTCGCGGCCAGCCCCACCCGCTTCATCGTGTCGATGTTGAACATCGCCTGGGCGTACCCGGTGTTCCGCAGGCGGTTGCGTCGTCCGCTGTCGGGCCAGGGGCCGGCCGTCCCGTACTGCGCGATCTGCGTGCGCTTGGGGAACGTGGTCATCGCATACACACCCAGGTACAGGCCGCGCGCACGCAACTTCGCCACCTGACTGTCGATGCACGGGTTCGGGTAGAAGCCGGGGCCGTTGGTCAGTCCGACGATGGCGAACTTGGCATGCTTCTTGGGCAAGGGCTGGTCCTGCCCCTTGCGGGAGGGGATCCCGACGCCCTTGGGGCAATTCGGCCAGGACACATCCCCGCCCTTACGGGGGATCTCATCGACCGCCGTCGCTGAGGCCGCCCCCGGACCCAGGAGTGCGCCGGCCGTCAGGACCAGCGCCAGCATCCACTTCACATCATCCTCCGGCACATCTAGAGAAGGGTAACCCACCGATCCTCGGACGCCTCGCGGGCTAGGCTGGATCCATGTACGCGGGAATCGAGACCGGCGGTACCAAGACAGTTTGTGCGGTGGGGGCGGACGGGGCGATCGAGCACCGCACGCAGTTCCCCACAGGCAGCGATCCGGTGGCCCTGGCCGACCGGTGCGGGCAGTTCTTCGCGCAGTGGCCGGTGGACGCGGTCGGGGTCGGCACCTTCGGCCCGTGCGATCCCGACCCGGACTCGCCGTCGTACGGGCACATCCTGAACACACCCAAGCCCGGCTGGTCCGGCGCGGACCTGCTGGGCCTGCTCGGGCAGCGCATCGACGCCGCCCTGCATCTGACCACGGACGTCACGGCCGCCGCCCTCGGCGAGCAGCGCTACGGAGCGGGTCGCGGCCTGGACGATCTGGTGTACGTGACGATCGGCACCGGAGTGGGGGGTGGTGCCGTGCTCGGGGGAAGACTGCTGCATGGCGCCCAGCACCCGGAGATGGGTCACATGCGCCTGGCCGTGTCCGACACCCGCGGGATCTGCCCCTACCACGGCGACTGCTTCGAGGGACTCGCCTCGGGTCCGGCGATGCAGGCGCGCACGGGCCGGCCGGGCCAAGAGATCGATGATGACGACCCCGCCTGGGACGAGGAGGCCGCCCTGGTCGCCGCCGGACTGCACAACATCACCTGCGTGCTGAGCCCCAGTTGCATCATCGTCGGCGGCGGGGTCGGCGCCCGGGCGGCGCTTCACCGTCGCCTGCCGGATCTGCTGTCCCGGTCCCTGGCGGACATCGTCGCAGTCCCCCGCCTGGTCCCGCCCGGACTCGGGCCGGACTCCGGTGTGGTGGGGGCGATGACCCTGGCCGAGGATCACGGGCCCGCCTGAGGCTCAGGGACACCGGCCCGCCCATCCCCGCGGCCCCGGCCGTACTCCGGTCGGGACCGAAGCGTTCACGAGGTGCTTGCCGCGCCCAAGCGCGTCCGTTACACCACCGGTTGGGCACCCGCACGCAGCCACGCCGGGCGGTTTTGTAAGGGGCAGGAAATGATACTCGCGAGTAATCGACCGAACGGCCCGTTACCAGCGGGTAAGGCTTGGCAGTCTCGTGCGGGTGTGACCTGATGGAGGTGGATAGACCAGCAGACAGACCACTTGGAGGCACCAAATGAACCCGCCCACACCCCCCGCAGTATTCGACCTCGGCACCGACGACCTGGCCACCGAAAGCACGCTCGAACACGTCATCGATGGCGTGGAGCAGTTCGGGGCAGTCGCCGACTGACCTCCCCGATGGCCCGGCCGATCCGACCCGCGTGGTCCGGCGGCCGGGCCTTCTGCTGTCCTCAGACCGGCTTGGGACCGGCCCGCCGCAACCACGGCCGGGCCAGGGAGTCGGCGAAGCGGGCCAGCACCGGTCCGGTCACCGCCAACAGGAGCACGTAGGTGGTCGTGAGCACCCCGACCTCCACGAAGCCAGCGGCCACTGCCAGGCCGGCGATGACGATGCTGAACTCGCCTCTGGCCACCAGCGCCGTGCCGGCACGCATCCGGCCACGCACAGCCGCACCCTCGCGTTTCGCGGCCGACCAGCCGGTCACCACCTTCGTGAGTGCGGTGACGACCGCGAGCAGCAGTGCCTGGGGAAGCACTCCGGGCACATCGGCGAGCGTCGTCTGGGAAGCGAAAGCCAGGAAGAACACGGCAGCGAACAGGTTGCGCAGTGGCTCGAGCACCCGTCGGGCCCGCTCCGCGGCCGCCGCTGGGATCGCCAGGCCGACGAGGAAGGCCCCGACGGCCGATGAGATCCCGAGCAGTTCCGCCACCCCTGCGACCAGCAGGGTCAGGCCGAGGATCCGCAGCAGCACCTGCTCATCGTCCTCATGGTTGATCAGCCGCTCCGCCAACCACTCCACCCGATGGGCGAGCAACAGAATGGCGATCACCACCGCCATCGCCAGAGCGGACTCGATGGTGCCCAGGAACACCCCTCCGCCCACCAGCAGCACTCCCAGCATCGGGAGGAAACCGGCCATGGCGATGTCCTCCAGCACGAGGACGGACAGCACGGCGGGCGTCTCCCGGTTGCCCAGTCGGTTGAGATCGCTCAGGACCTTCGCGACGATTCCCGACGAGGACACCCAGGTAACCCCGGCCAGGGCGATGCTGGCCGCCACCGGCCATCCGAGCAGCCAGCCGAGGATGAAGCCCGGCGGGGCGTTCAGGACGAAGTCGACGACCCCGCTGGGGGCGTGCCGCTTGACGGAGTTGGCGAACTCCTCGGTCGAGAACTCCAGGCCCAGTGTCAACAGGAGCAGGACGACCCCGACCGCGGCAGCGGCGTCCAGGAACGGCTGCGCGCTGGTCAGCGAGATCGGTCCTCCCTCGGCGATCAGTAAGCCTGCCAGCAGGAACAGCGGGGCGGTGGACAGGCCCGCCCGCAACGACAGCGCACCGGCGGCGCCCAGCAGGATGAGCAGGAACCCGAGTTCCACCAGGAAGGACGCGTCGCTGTTCACGTCATTGGCTCAACTCGAGCAGTGTGCGCACCTTGCGTACACCGGACGCGGTGCCGATCGCCACAAGCACATCACCGGCGAGGAGCAACTGGTCGGGCGTGGGCGAACTGATGACATCCTCACCACGCACTATCGCCACGATGCTCGAACCGGTCAGGGTGCGGCACCGGGTCTCCCCCAGTGTGCGGCCCACGTAGGCGGAGGTGGCGGCCAGCCGGATCGGCTCGGAGTGCAGGCCGGGGATCTCCCTGGTGAGATCGACCAGTCGGCGACTGATCCGCGACGCCCCCAGGATCTCAGCCATCACCTCGCCCTCGTCCTCGTCCAGTTCCAGCAACGTCTTCGTGGCATCGGGGTCGTTGACGTCGAACTCGACCACCTCGGCGTTCCCGTCGCGGTAGACGATCACCGCGATGTGCTGGCGGCTACGGGTCCGGAACTCGTAGCGGATCCCGACGCCGGGCAGCAGGGTCTCTGATACGTCCATGTCCTCATCGTGCCCTAGCCGGGTCACGGAGACAGCCCAGCGGTTACTCGCTCCGGCATGCGGGTTGGGTGGCACCGGCGGTTCGGGCTCAAGGGCGACAACGGGCCTGCCGATGTGATTTGTGTCTCAGTGGCTCGGTTGCGTCCTCGGCCGGGCCAAGGCTAACGTCTCACCCCGTGGAGCGCGGAATGCGATTGCTGGCAGGTGTCGCGGTGCTGCTGATGGTCACCGCCGGGCCCGCCGTCGCCGATGACGGCCAGCCGGCCGCGCCGAGTCAGCAGGTCCAAGCCTCCCTCCAGTCGACCGTAGTCAGGGGTTTCAAGGCCACCGTCCGGACGACCACCGACGGCACCCGTCACCGCAACCGGATCAGGATCGTCGGCGGGGCGCCACGCACGGTAGAGGTCCAGTACAGCAGCGACGGCAGCACCTGGGTGACCCACCGGACCAAGCAGACGCGCGCCGACGGGCGCGTTCGGATCGTCATGGCCGTGGCTCCTGACCGGAACCGGTGGCGGATCAACGTCCCCGCGACAGCGGCCCACAGCGGGGTCCAGTCGCAGGTCAAGACCTTCGCGGTGCAGGAAGCGAAGACCGAGTCCGCGGTGCCGTTCCCATCGGTGAGCATCTCCCAGATCGAGGCCAGCAAGGCATACGCCCGGGTCTACATCCTGAACACCTACGGCTGGGGTGACGACCAGTGGTTCGCCCTCGAGCAGTTGTGGACCAGGGAGTCGGGCTGGAACCACTTGGCGGTGAACTCCTCGTCCGGTGCCACCGGCATCCCGCAGTCGCTGCCCGGTGCGAAGATGGCCAGCGCCGGGGCGGACTGGCGCACGAACCCGCAGACCCAGATCCGCTGGGGGGCCGGGTACATCAAGGGCAGGTACGGCGACCCGCTGGGGGCGTGGGCCCACTTCAAGACGAAGAACTGGTACTGATCCTGCTGAGGAATCGCTGATCAATGCTGCTCTGTGCGAAACGGGGCTGGCGGTGCGGGATGTGGTTCCCCAGATCTTGTGTCATGGCTGTTGCCATGACGCCACATGTGGGGGGCCGCAGATCGCGCTGCCAGGCGCGTTGCAGCCAGGGCATGATCAGTCAG
>DAOMFH010000047.1:0-11304 GCA_035429705.1 Actinomycetota bacterium | reverse complement strand
GCAAGGATCTGCTGCAGTTCTGCGAGACCTTCCCGCGCGACGACTTCTTCCAGACGTATGCCGAGGAGATGTTCCCGATCGCCCGGGCGGTCCTGCAGATCCACCAGCGCAGGCAGACCCGCCTGTTCGTGCGCCACGACCGCTACGGCCGCTACGTGGCCGCGCTGGTCTACCTGCCCCGCGACCGCTACAACACCAGGGTCCGCGAACGGGTGCAGGACTTGCTGAAGAAGGCGTACGGGGGGATCTCGGTCGATCATGCTGCGCTGCTCACCGAGTCGGTGCTGGCCCGTCTGCACATCGTGGTGCACATGCCCCGCAGGGTCGCCATCCCCGACGTGGACGAGGTCGCGCTGGAGCAGGAACTCGCCGAGGCGGTCAGGTCCTGGGACGACCAGCTAATGGAGGCGCTGCTCACCGGGGTGGGGGAGGAGCAGGCCGGCCATTTGGCCAGCAAGTACGAGGGGGCATTCCCCGAGGCCTACAAGGAAGACGCGACCGCCCGTGAAGCGGTGGCCGACTTGGCGAACCTCGACTCCCTCGATGAGTCCGGCATCTCCGTGGCCCTGGCCCAGCCCGCCGTGGTGGCATCGCTACGCGACCGGCGCTTCACGATCTATCGGGCGGGTTCTGCGGTGTCCCTGGCCTCGGTCATCCCGATCCTCGCCGGCTTCGGGGTGGAGGTGCTCGACGAGCGCCCCTACACGATCACCGCCAAGGACGGTCAGTCGCGCTACATCTACGACTTCGGGGTGCGGCTACCCGACCACGAACTTCCGCATGCGCACACATTCACGACCCGGTTCAGTGAGGCCTTCCTGGCCTGCTGGTCGGGGGACGCCGATGCCGACCGGCTCAACACCCTGGTCACGTCCGGCGGGCTGGACTGGCGGGAGGTCAGTGCGGTCCGGGCCTGGGTGGACTACGCCCGGCAGATCGGCTCGCCGTTCTCGGCGCAGTACATGATCGACGTCCTGGTGTCGCACACAGACATCGTGCAGATGCTGGTCGAACTCTTCGAGGCCCGGCACAGCCCGACGACCAACGACGAGGCCCGGGCCGAGGGCTTGCACGCGAAGATTCTCGAGGCGCTGGACTCGGTCTCCTCCCTCGATGACGACCGGGTGATCCGGCAGTTGCTGGGCATCGTCCTGGCGGTGCTGCGCACCAACTACTTCCAGACGGTCGAGGGTGCGCCCAAGCCGTGGCTGTCGTTCAAGATCGCACCCGGCGAGGTGCCCGGGATGCCACTGCCCTGGCCGCGCTTCGAGATTTTCGTGACCTCGCCGCGGATGGCCGGCGTCCACCTGCGCTTCGGCCGGGTGGCGCGTGGCGGTCTGCGCTGGAGTGACCGCCGGGAGGACTTCCGCACCGAGGTGCTGGGGCTGGTCAAAGCCCAGATGGTCAAGAACTCCGTCATCGTGCCGGTCGGCTCCAAGGGTGGTTTCGTGGTGAAGAACCCGCCGCCGATGACCGACCGCGAGGCGTTCATGGCCGAGGGGGTGGCCTGCTACAAGATGTTCATCAGCGGGCTGCTGGACGTGACCGACAACCTCGTCAACGGCGAGGTCGTGCCCCCGCCGCAGGTGTACCGCCGCGACGGCGACGACACCTACCTGGTGGTCGCCGCGGACAAGGGCACCGCCGCGTTCTCGGACATCGCGAACTCAGTGGCGATCGACTACGGCTTCTGGCTCGGCGATGCGTTCGCCTCCGGTGGTTCCGTGGGCTACGACCACAAGGCGATGGGTATCACCGCGCGGGGAGCCTGGGAGTCGGTGAAGCGCCACTTCCTGGAGATCGGCGTCGACACCCAGAGCGAGGACTTCACCGCCGTCGGGATCGGCGACATGAGCGGCGACGTCTTCGGCAACGGCATGCTGCTCAGCCGGCACATCAGACTGGTAGCCGCGTTCGATCACCGGGACATCTTCCTGGATCCGAGTCCGGACTCGGCGACCTCCTTCAAGGAGCGCAAGCGGCTGTTCGAACTGCCCCGGTCGAGTTGGGCCGACTACGACCCGAAACTGATCAGTCCGGGCGGCGGGGTGTACTCGCGCTCGCTGAAGTCGGTCCCGATCAGCAAAGAGGTCCGGGCAGTGCTCGGCATCGAGGAGGGCGTCAAGTCGATGACGCCCAACGACCTGCTGCACGCCATCCTGCAGGCCCCGGTGGACCTGCTCTGGAACGGCGGTATCGGCACCTACGTGCGGGCCCGTTCGGAGACCAACGCCGACGTGGGGGACAAGGCCAACGACGCGATCCGGGTCACCGGCGCGGACCTGCGCTGCAAGATCGTGGGCGAGGGCGGCAACCTCGGGATGACCCAGCTGGGCCGGATCGAGGCCGCGGAGAACGGCGTGCAACTGAACACCGACGCGATCGACAACTCCGCCGGGGTGGACACCAGCGACCATGAGGTCAACATCAAGATCCTGCTGGACCGGATCGTGCGCGACGGCGACCTGACGGTGAAGCAACGCAACGAGTTGCTCGCCTCGATGACCGCCGACGTCGCCGAACTGGTGCTGGCGACGAACTACTGGCAGAACATGCTGCTTTCCAACGGCCGCTCGCAGAAGGGAGCGCTCTTGCCGGTCCACCAGCGCGTGATGACCGCGCTGGAGGAGCGGGGGCTGCTGGACCGCGAGATCGAGTTCCTGCCCACCGACGAGGAGATCACCGAGCGGATGAAGGAGGGTCGCGGCCTGAGTTCCCCGGAGCTGTCGGTCCTGCTCGCCTGGTCGAAGATCGCCTTGACCGACGACCTGATGGCAACCGGCCTGGACCAGGATGCCTGGGCGCAGGAGTCGCTGGCCGACTACTTCCCGGCCGACCTGCGCGAGCGTTACGGCGATCGCTTGGGTGAGCACCAGTTGCGCAAGGAGATCGTGATCACGATGCTGGCGAACAGCATCGTGAACCACGGCGGGATCACGTTCGTGCACCGGGTCATCGAGGAGACCGGCGCCTCCGTGGAGGAGGTGGCCCGCGCGTACGTCGCGGTCGAGCGGATATTCGACCTCGACGCGGTCTGGGAGGAGGTCAAGTCGCTGGACCGGGTCTGCCCCACTGCGGCGCAGAACGCCCTGTACCTGGAGATCCGCAGGCTGCTGGATCGTTCAGTGCGTTGGGTGCTGACCACCCGCGGCGGGGTGCTGGACGCCTCGAAGCTGATCGCTGCTGTCCACCCGGTCGTGCAGGCGATCGGCCCGATGGTGCCCGACTTCCTGCGGGGTTCCGAGCAGCAACGGCTCGAGGACCGCACCGCGGAACTGGTCGCACTGGGTGCCCCGGAACCGCTTTCGCGGCGGGTCGCATCCTGTCTGGACCAGTTCTCACTGCTGGACATCGCGGACATGGCCACCCGGGAGAAAGAGGATGCGGAGTCGGTGGCCCGGTTGTACTTCGAGGTGTCCGAGCACTTCGGGGTGGATGCCCTGCTCACGCAGATTTCGAACCTCGACCGGGCCGACCGGTGGTCGGCACTGGCCCGGGCCGCCGTTCGGCAGGACCTGTACGCCGCGCAGGCCGGCCTCACAGTGCGGGTACTGCGGCGCACCGATGCCGAGATGCCCCCGCCGGAGCGGATCGCTGCCTTCGAGAAGGCGAACCCCGAGGGTCTCACCCGCGCCCGGGCCACACTGGCCGAGATCCGCGAGTCGGGCCCGCCGAGCCTCGCGACCGTCTCGGTCGCCCTGCGGGTGCTGCGCAACGTGTCGCAGCAGGGGGTGTAGTCGACCGGAGTGAGCCCACGGTGGTCCCGGTCCCGCGAATGCGGACGACTGGGACCACCGGTTCGCCCTTTGAATGGCCGAACGCGCGTTCTGATCATTCGTCGTGTCGTAACGTGGACCCGTGAAATCCCTGGTCGCGGCCGGTAGTGCCCTGTCCGTGCTCCTGCTGCCAGCCGCGCCCGTACTGGCCGACGACATCGTCCCGGTCGAGGTGGCCGCCCCCACCGGCGTGGTCGCGCAGCAGTCGGGATCGGGTATCCAGGTCACCTGGGTGGGATCACCCGGCGCGACCTCGTACCAGGCCGAGGCCGACCCGACCGGGCAGGTCTGCAGTACCAGCGCTACCAGCTGCTACTTCGCCGCTCTGCCGGCGCGGTCGACGTACACGTTCACGGTGACCGCGTCGGATGGGGTGAGCACCAGTGCGGCGTCGCTGCCGAGCGCCCCGGTGCGGCTGCGCGCCGTGCTGGCCGAACCGATCTTCGCCGGGTCCAAGGTCTTGGTGGGCCGCTCGCAGCGGGGACGCGGGATCTACGCGGTCCGGCAGGGCGATCCGCTGTCGGTCAACGTGCTGCTGGCCCTCGGCCAGATGCACGGCAGTGAACCGGCCGGCCTGAGCGTGATCGACCGGGTCCGTCGCCGCGTGTCGCCGCCGGACGCCGACTATCAGTTGTGGACGATCCGGACGATGAACCCCGATGGGGCGGCGCGCGGCAACCGGTACAACGCCCGCGGCGTGGATCTCAACCGGAATTTCCCCGGCAGTTGGTCGGGAAGGCACTACCGCTCGGGGCGGGTGGCTGCCAGCGAACCCGAGACCCGGGCGATGATCCGATTCCTGAAGCGGCTGCGGCCCACCGGGGTACTCAGCTTCCACCAGCCGTGGGACACCACCCTCAGCGTCTGCGACCCGCGCTCGGCCTACTGGGTGCGCAGGACGGCGGACCTCATCGGGCTCAAGCCGCCGGCTGCCCCCACCCGTTGCGGAAACTGGTTCCCGGGCACCCTGAACCGCTGGACCTCCCGCAACACGGCAGGCTGGTTCGTCACCGTGGAGTTGGCCCCGAGCCGGCGGGTCGGCCCGCAGCTTCCGCGCGCCGCCGATGCGGTGATCCGGATCGCCGAGGAACTGTCCGACGACGGGCCGGCCCTGGGGGTGTCCCGAGTCAGGTAGGCCGACCGGGAACGTTAGGGTGACCTGCATGACTGAGACACCTGCCACCCCCGAACCGGACGCCGTCACGCCGAGCCAGACCAGCGTGCCGCCGCCCCCGCCGGTCACCCCTGCGCAGTCTGCGGTGGCTCCGGTCCCCGTGCCGGTGTTCCCCAACGGCAAGCCCATGCTCGACGCCATGGGCCGGCCGGCGTCGCCGAAGTCCCGCCTCGCGGCCTCGCTGCTGGCCTTCTTCCTCGGATACCTGGGGATCCATCGCTTCTACGTGGGCAAGATCGGTACGGGAGTCATCTGGCTGCTTACCGGTGGCATCCTCGGCATCGGCGCGCTGGTCGACCTCATCATGATCCTGGTGGGCTCGTTCAAGGACAAGCAGGACAGGTACCTGTCCAACTGGTGAGCGGCGCGCGGTTACCCTACGAGGGTGGCCGATCTGGAACTTCCCGAGCAAGTAGCAGCGCTGGACGGCGTCCTGAAGCAGATCGAGGCCGTGGTGGATCTGCCGACTCTGGCGGGGCAGATCGCCGAACTGGAGAAGCAGGCTTCGGCCCCGGACCTGTGGGACGATCCGGAATCGGCCCAGCAGGTCACTTCGCGGCTGTCGTCGCTGCAACAGGAGCAGCGCAGAGTCAGTGAGTTGCGCCAGCGGGTGGACGACCTGCCGGTACTCATCGAACTGGCCGAGGCGGAGGGGGATGCCGACGCGCTCGAGGAGGCCCGCAGGGAGTTCGACGCCCTGCACAGCGCGGTGGGCGAACTCGAGGTCCGGACATTGCTGTCCGGGGAGTACGACGAGCGGGAAGCGCTGGTGTCCATCCGGTCCGGCGCGGGCGGCGTCGACGCGGCCGACTGGGCGGAGATGCTGCTGCGCATGTACAGCCGCTACTGCGAGCGGCACGGCTGGCCGGTCGAGGTCTATGAGACGTCCTACGCGGAGGAGGCGGGGATCAAGTCCGCCACGTTCGCGGTGAAGGCGCCCTACGCGTACGGCACGCTGAGCGTCGAACAGGGCACCCACCGGCTGGTCCGGATCTCCCCGTTCGACAACCAGGGCCGCCGGCAGACCTCGTTCGCCGAGGTCGAGGTCATTCCCGTGGTGGAGAAGACCGAGAGCATCGAGATTCCCGAGGACGAACTACGCGTGGACGTGTACCGTTCGTCCGGCCCGGGGGGACAGGGTGTCAACACCACCGACTCCGCCGTGCGCCTTACCCACATCCCCACGGGCATCGTGGTGAGCTGCCAGAACGAGCGCTCACAGCTGCAGAACAAAGCCACGGCGCTCGCGGTGCTGCAGGCCAAGCTCCTTGAGCGCCAACGCCAGGAGGAGCAGGCCAAGATCGATGCGCTCAAGGGCGAATCATCGGGTTCGTGGGGCAACCAGATGCGCTCCTACGTGCTGCACCCCTACCAGATGGTCAAGGATCTGCGCACGGAGGTGGAGACCGGCAACACCGCCGCCGTGCTCGACGGGGAGATCGACGACTTCGTGGACGCGGGCATCCGCTGGCGCCGGCAGCGGCAGTCGGGGAACTGAGCCGACCTTCCGACCCGCCGGACGAACCTGCCGGGGAGGGTGCCGGCCGGACCATAGACTGGCACGGTCAGTTCAACTCCTGCGGGTGGGAATTCAGTGATCACGTTCGAGCGCGTCACCAAGCGCTACGACAAGCGCAACCGCCCCGCGCTGCAGGACATCAGTGTCGGCATCCAGCCGGGGGAGTTCGTTTTCCTGGTCGGGGCCTCGGGGTCGGGCAAGTCCACGTTCCTGCGGTTGATCCTGCGCGAGGAGCGGGCGACGACCGGCAAGGTGATTGTGGCCGGTCGCGATGTCGGCAAGTTGTCGCGCTGGAAGGTGCCGCAGCTGCGCCGCGGGATGGGCGCGGTGTTCCAGGACTTCCGGCTGCTGTCGAGCAAGACCGTCTACCAGAACGTCGCCTTCACATTGCAGGTCCTGGGCCGGAAGAACTCGCAGATCGAGCGGGCGGTCCCGGAGGTGCTGGACCTCGTCGGACTCGCCGACAAGATGCAGCGCTACCCCGACCAGTTGTCCGGCGGGGAGCAGCAGAGAGTGGCCATCGCCCGCGCTTTCGTCAACCGGCCCCCATTGCTGCTGGCCGATGAACCCACCGGGAACCTGGATCCGGCCACCAGCGTCGGAATCATGAAACTGCTTGACCGCATCAACCGGGTCGGAACGACGGTGATCATGGCCACCCACGACGCCGCGATCGTGGATCAGATGCGCAAGCGGGTGATCGAACTGGAGGCCGGGCAACTGGTTCGCGACGAGGCACGCGGCGTCTACGGACAGGACCACCAGCCGTGAAACTGCGATTCGTGCTCAGCGAGACCTTCCAGGGCCTGCGCCGCAACCTGACCATGACGTTCGCGGTGATCATCACAGTGGCCGTGACACTGACGCTGTTCGGCGCCGGCTTGCTGGTCCGGGCACAGGTGGACTCGATGAAGGACTACTGGTACGACCGGGTCGAGGTGTCGATCTTCTTGTGCGGGGCTAGTTCGCCCGAGCCCTCCTGTTCGCTGGGTGCGATCACCCCGGAGGTCCGCACCCAGATCGAGACCGAACTGAACGCCCTGCGTCCGCTGGTGCAGGACATCTACTACGAGTCGAAGGAAGAGGCCTACCAGCACTTCCTCGAGCAGTTCCGGGACTCGCCGATCACCCAGAACGTGACCGCGGACGCACTGCCCGAGTCGTTCCGGGTGAAACTGTCCGACCCGACCAAGTACGAGGTCATCGCCGCGGCCTTCGCAGGGCGCCCGGGCGTGGAGCAGGTCCAGGACCAGCGGCAACTGCTCGACAGGTTCTTCAAACTGCTCAACGGGCTGCAGGTGATCGCATTGTCGGTGGCTGCGGCGATGCTCGCGGTGACGGCGCTACTGGTGATCAACACGATCCGGGTGGCGGCCCATGCCCGCCGCCGGGAGGTCGGGATCATGCGCCTGGTGGGGGCCAGCAACTTCATGATCCGGATGCCATTCCTGCTGGAGGCGGCCGTATCCGCAGCCGTCGGGGGTCTGCTCGCGGTGGGGGCGATCGTGGCGGGCAAGGTGTTCCTGATCGACAAGGTGCTCGCACCGTCCTACCGCTTCACGGCCTTCGTGTCGTGGGAGCAGGTGCTGCTGATCCTGCCGATAGTCTTCCTCACCGGAATCGTGATCGCCATGGTTGCAGCCGCGCTCACATTGCGCCGATACCTGAAAGTGTGAAGGTACTCTGGGATGAGCATGTTTGATCTGATCGGTAGTCACCGGAGGCGGGCGCGGTGTGTGGCCGCCACGATGGTGTGTGGCCTGGCGCTCGGTATGACCTCCCTGCCGGCCCACGCCGATGACATCAACGATCAGGTCGCCGCAGCCTCCGACGACCTGGCTCGCGCCGACGCCAAGGTCGAGGCGGCCATCCAGAAGTTGCAGACCGCTCAGCAGCAGTTGCCGGCGGCCCGCAAGGAACTGGCTGCGGCACAGTCCGAACTCACCGCGGCCCAGCAGCGCAAGTCGGCCGCGGACCTGAAGGTCGCCGAGGCCATCGCAAAGGTGGCGAAGGCCAAACAGGAGATCGCCGAGACCGAGCAGCAGATCGCCTACCTGGAGCAGCGGATCGGGCAGATGGCCCGCGAGGTGTACCAGCGCGGCGGCTCAGTCTCCGAGGTGGAGATTCTGCTCGACTCCAGCGATCCGGGTGATTTCGCCGCCCGGCTCGAGGCCCTGCGCAGCATCGCCGAGGGCAACAACAGCACGATGGTGGACCTCGAAGAGGCCAAAGCGCAGTTGAACATCAAACTCGCCGGGCTCAAGGTGCTCGAGCAGCAGGCCCAGGATGCGCAGGCCGAGGCGCAGGCCGAGGTCGAGAAGGCGGCCGCCGCCAAGGCTCGCGCCGATGCCGCGAAGGCGAAGATCGACGAACTCGTCGCCGCCCGCAGTTCGGCGCTGCGCGACGCCAAGGACCGCAAACAGGCGGTGCGCAAGCAGTACGACAAGCTGAAGGCCGAGCAGGACCGGATCGCGGCGATCGCTCGTGCGGCCGCCGCCAAGTCGGCGAGCAAGACCGCCGGGGTGCCGGTGAACATCGGCCCTGCCGGGCTCGCGTGGCCGACCCCGGGCGCCCCCGTGGCGCAGAACGTGGGCCCGCGCATCCATCCCGTGTACGGCTACCGCTCGTGCCACACGGGCACCGACATCAGCGCCGGACAGGGTGTGCCCATCCACTCGGCGGCGGACGGAACCGTCGTCTCCATCGCGAACGGCGGGCCGTACGGGCTGCACACCATCGTCCAGCACGGGTCGGGCATCTCCACCATGTACGCCCACCAGTCGTCGGTGTCGGTGAGCACCGGGCAGCGGGTGAAACAGGGTCAGGTGATCGGATCGGTCGGCTCGACCGGTTGGGTGACGGGCCCGCACCTCCACTTCGAGGTGCACGTCAACGGCACCCCCTACGACCCGATGGGCTGGTTCGGCGGGACGAAAGCCCCTGTGCGGTGCTGATCGATGGTCAAGGAAACCGGCCATAAGGTCATCGCCGTCAATCGGCGCGCCCGGCACGACTACGCGATCCAGGACACCTGGGAGGCGGGCATCGTGCTGCAGGGGACCGAGGTGAAGTCGCTGCGGGCCGGCCGTGCGTCACTGGTCGACGGCTATGCCGAGGTGCGCGACGGCGAGGTCTGGCTGATGGGCGTGCACATCCCCGAGTACGACCAGGGCACGTGGACCAACCACGAGCCGCGGCGGCCCCGGAAACTCCTGCTGCATGCCCACGAGATCAGCCGGTTGATCGGCAAGACGAAGCAGAGCGGTCTGACGCTCGTGCCCCTGAAGCTCTACTTCAAGGACGGCAAGGCGAAGGTGGAGATCGGCCTCGGTCGCGGCAAGAAGACCCACGACAAACGCCAGGACATTGCCGAACGGCAAGCGAAGCGCGACGCGGAACGGGCCGTGGCCGCGGCCCGCCGCCGGTAGTGCTTACCGACGCCGATCTGCCCGCGCTGTGGTCGGAGCTGGGCATTCCGGGCATCGTCGACGTCCACACCCACTTCCTGCCGGAGGAAGTGATGCAAGCGGTCTGGGGCTACTTCGACGCGGCCTCGCACAACTACGGGGTGGACTGGCCGATCACCTACCGGTGGGACGACGACACCCGGCTGGCCCATTTGCGCGAGATGGGCGTGCTGCGGTTCACCTCGCTGGTCTATGCGCACAAGCCGGGCATGGCGGCCTGGCTCAACGACTGGTCGCTCGGCTTCGCGCAGGCCGTCCCGGACTGCCTGCCCACGGCGACGTTCCACCCGGAGCCGTCGGCGGCGGACTACGTCGCCACAGCGTTGGAGCGCGGTGCCCGGGTGTTCAAGGCGCACCTGCAGGTCGGCGACTACGACCCGCGGGATCCCCTGCTGCGCCCGGTCTGGGCGATGATCGCCGATGCGCAAGTGCCGGTTGTCGCGCATTGCGGCTCGGCGCCGCTGCCCGGCCGGTTCACCGGTCCGGGTCCGATCGGCGAGGTGCTGGCCGAGTTCCCGGACCTCCGGCTGATCATCGCCCATCTGGGCGCCGGCGAGTTCGGCGAGTTCCTGGATCTCGCGCTGCGCCGACCCCACACGTGGCTGGACACCACGATGGGCCTGACCTCCTTCATGCAGGAACTGCAACCGTTCCCGGCGGACCGCCTGCCGCAGTTGCGTGAACTGTCCGCTGCCGGCGGCGTCCTGTTCGGGTCGGACTTCCCGAACGTGCCCTACTCGTACGCCCACCAGGTCGAGGTGCTGGGCGACCATGGCCTGGACCTGCCGGAGGTGCTGTGGCATGCACCGGTGCGACTGTTCGGGGAGCCGGACGCAGGCTGAGGAGCGGGGTTTCGTGCTGGGTCGGTGAGGATCGCTTCAGGGCGACCGGCAATCCCCTGAACCCGTGGAGACGTGCAGTTGTGGGTGCATGTCCTGGCCGGTGTCCCCTCACTGCCTGCCGATGGCTGTTAAGCCGAGGTTCTCGGTAGCGCGCGTGGGTTGATCCGGTAGCGCGGGCGGGTCCGGGTAGCGGTGTTCCCGCCCGCGCTTCCAGGACTCGCCGGCTTCTGTTGTTGTTGTCGAGGTGTAGCGGCGCATGTTCGGTCCGTCGAGTTGCACGATCTCTGCGTTGGAGACGATGCGGTTGACGAGGGACTCGGCGATGACAGCATCGTGGAGCGATTTGTACCAGTCCTCGGGGTCGAACTGCGAGGTCACGACGGTGGCACCGTGTCCTTCGCGTGCGGCGAGGATGTTGAGCAGCTCGGCGGCGGTCTCGCTGGTGATCGGCGTGGTCAAGAAGTCATCGACGGGCTCGACGTGAAGGTCGTCCAAGCCCGCCTCCGCCACGCTTCTGCGAAGACCA
>DAOMFH010000046.1:2089-11325 GCA_035429705.1 Actinomycetota bacterium | reverse complement strand
CAGACGCTGCTCGACGCTCCTCACGAACGGCTTTCCGGGACGAACTACGTCCCGTAGTGATAGCGGCACGCGGCGATCCGGATCTCGTCACCGGCAAGGTCGTACACGAGGCGGTGTTCGTCGTCGATGCGCCTGTACCAGTAAGCGGCGAGATCGTGCTTGAGGTGGGGTGAAGCAGCGCAGGTGTCGGCACCGGCGATGCCACTATTGACAGCACATGGAGGGGAGCGGGATGAGTGTGCTGACCATCCGCGGCCTGGACCCGCGCGTGAAGGCCGGTTTGCAGCGCCAGGCGGCTGAGCATGGTCGTTCCATGGAAGCCGAAGCGAGGGCGATCCTGGCCGAAGCCGTTCTGCCCGAAGGTGAGGGGTTGTTCACAGCGCTTCACCGGACGTTCGCCGACCTCGGCGGTGTTGAGCTCGAAGTGCCGCCGCGCACCCCGGCCGGCCCGCCGGTGGAGTTCCGCGCGTGATCATCTTGGACACGAACGGGGTTTGCGAGTTGATGCGTCCCGTCGGAGAAGTGCGGGTGCTCGACTGGGTGCGTGAGACCGGCGATCGGGAGCTTGCGACAACGGCGGTCACAGTGGCCGAGATCGAACACGGCCTGGCCCGGCTACCCATGGGATCACGGGCCGAAGCCCTGCGGATTGCGGCCGCAGCGCTGTGGGGGTCCTTCGCCACGGCGATCCTGCCGTTCGACGCCGCCGCTGCTCGTGAGTATGGCGCCCTCAGGCATGCGGACGGCGGTAGCTCACCACGGATACCTCATCGGGGTTCTGCGAGGTGCGGATAATCAGGTACTTCTCGCAGTGTCGATCGTGATCGGGGCTCGTCGACAGCGTGATCTGCGATCGGCCCGCACTGCGTCGCCTTGCCTTCCCGCTGCCCGGGGTCGATGTGTCCGCATTCTCATCCCCGTAGTGCGGGATCCGCTCCAGTGTGCCTTCACCTGACGGGCATTTCGTAGTACGTGTATGTCGTGGAAGCGATCGAGGACTGTCGTGGAAGCGATCCAGGGCCAGCAAGTCACTGAGCAGGACATCCGGGGCTGGGCCGACGAGGCCGAACGCGGCTACGACGTGGAGCAACTGCGCAAGCGCGGCCGCAAGCCGATCGGCGACGGCGCGGCGCAGGGCGTCCCTGCGCGCATCGACGCCACGCTGCTGGACGCGCTGACCGAACGCGGGCGGTGTGACCATGTCGCCGTTCGGAGGCCATCCGTTCCTACGTCGCGCGAAGGCCCACGACTCCGCACGCCGGCACGGCATCGAACCCACGGACGAGGTCCACGCATGCTGAGCATGCCGTGTTTGTCGGAGTATCTCGGGGGACTGTGTGGCGCGATCGGACCACTGAGCCAACCACTTCGTTTGGTGCTCACCCACCCGACTACACCTCCATTCGGGGTTGCTCCATCCGCCCAGCGGCGAAGACGGGAACGCGGGTCTGCCGGCACTGACAGGACGAGCTGCTGGCCTTTCGCACCGGGTCGATGGTTGTGCAGGGCGGTCGCGTCGAGATGAAGCAGGTCGGGCCTGGCGTCCTGCCGCTCCACCTTGCCCTGCGGACACGGTGCTAGCCGAAGGTGAGCCCGTACTTCTCGACCAGCTCCGCCGTGGCCTCGGGGTCCGCTTCGCAGCCGAACCGTGCCACCAGCGGACCCAGGTCGACGTCCTCGGTGGCGGTGCCAATGATCTTGAACGCCTCCTCCAGACCGCCAGGCGAGATCAACTCGAGCATCCGTGCCGGTGCGTGTGAGGCGTTGAAGAAAGTGTGCCACTCTCCGCGAGGCTTGAACACGAAGTCGCCCACCTCGGCGACGTGCTCCTCACCGGCGGCGACGAACCACACCCGGCCCTCGAGGATCAGGCTGAACTCATCCTCCAGGCTGTGCCGGTGCATCGGGGCGGCGATCGCGTGCGGGGCGAGGAGGTGCTCCACGACCGCAAGGCGACCCTCGTACTCGCTGGAGTCCACCAGGAATCGGTCGCGTACGCCGGCCACGGCGCCCAGGACGAGTCCCTCGCCCGGACGGATGAGCCGAGCCATCACTGACCCCTCGGGGAGGCCTCGGCGACTTGCTCGTAGACCTCCACGCTGGCGATCCGGAACGGCACCGTCGGGTCGTGGTGGGAGCGGGGTGCGACAGCGGCCCGTTCCGCCTCCTCGCGGGTGGAGAACTCGACGACGCCAATACCCCAGTGACCGTCATCGCTCACGTGCCAGGACCCTGCGACGAAGCCGTCCTGCTCCTGGGCCCAGACGACTACGTCCTCGCGCAGATGACGGACCACTTCGTCCGTGACGTCGGGCTTGCAGTCCATCCGGACCACCATCGTGCTCATCGTCGGCTCCTCTCTGAGGTCAGATCCGGCTCGGGAACTCCTACCGGTGCCCCGAGGTTAGGCCGGTGCCGGTGCGGTTGGGCATCCCAGAAAACTGCAGTTCCACTCCCGGGCGGCGCAGTCGTAGTCTCGGATTGTGAGGTCCGACCAACGACGGCGAGCGGCGGAGAAGGTCGCGCGCCTGTCGGCCCAGACCGGGGACCTGACGGCGCTGTGGATGGGCGTGACCGAGGTGCTGACCGAAGCCATCCCGCACTATTGGGCACCTTGCTGCTACACCCTCGACCCGGCCTCGCTGCTGATCACCAGTCACTTCCACGACGGGCTGGCTGAGTTCCCTGCTGAATGGCTGCAGCAGGAGTACGACAGCCAGGATGTCCACACCCTTGTCGAGGTGGTGAACTCGAGCACCGGGGTGTCCACGTTGCACGAGATTACCGGCGGTGACCCCAGCCAGACCCGCCGCTGGCGACACAACATCGAACTCGGCGGCGACCAGGAGATGATCGCCCGGCTGCAGACCAGCACAGGCGAGACCTGGGGTGCGATCGGGCTCTACCGGGAGCCGGACCGACCCCGGTTCGACGCCGAAGACCAGGTGTTCCTGCGGACCGTCTCCCCGGTCATCGCAGCCGGTGTACGCCGTGCGCTGCTACTGGGCGAAGCCTCGGATCCCGATTGGCCTGACTCGCCGGGGCTGCTCATCCTCAACGGGCAACTCGATATCGAGTCCACTTCACCGGGGGCGGGCCGGTGGCTGGAGGAGTTGTCCGGGACCGGCCCAGGGCACCTTCCGCCAGCCGTGCGATCGGTAGCCGTCGCGGCAACCGCCCAGCGCGCCGCCGGCGAAGTCGCGGTGGCCCGGGTGCTGTCACGGCGCGGCGCCTGGGTGGTGCTGCACGGTGCGCCCTTGCGCGGAGACGACCCCGACCGGGTCGCGGTGATCATCGAGCCGGCGAACCCCGACCGGATCCTCCCTCTGCTCATGTCGGTGTACGGCCTGACCGAACGCGAACGCCAGGTCGTCGGACTCGTCCTCACAGGGCGGACGACCAAGCAGATCGCCAGTCGCTTGTTCGTATCCACCAACACCGTTCAGCAACACCTGACGAGCATCTTCGACAAGGTGGGCGTTCGCAGCCGGGGCGACCTCGTCGCCCGGCTGTTCTTCACACACTACGAGCCACGGTTCCGGGACAACGAGGACCGGACGGCGTCGAGTCGGCCCATGCGGGGCGGGCCCTGGGCGCCGGAGAACCAGCCCGGCCGGGGCGATGGGTGATCCTCGCAGCACCGGGCAGGTGCATCGCTGCCGGACAGGTGGCGACCCGGCCACCCGCAACGTAGTCGCCGACCTGACCGCTCAGCTCAGACCGTGCGCCTCCCGGCTGCGCTTCTCCTGATCGGCGAACAGCCCGAACCGGGGCAGGAACTTGTCCCAGTCGATGACGTGCGAGTCGAGTTCCGGGCCGTCGATGCAGGCGTGCTTGCGGACCATCCGCCCGTCGATGACGACCGGGACCATGCACGCCCCGCACATGCCGGTGGCATCCACCATGATCGAGTTCAGGCTGGCCACACACGGCGTCGCGTACTGGCGGGTGAGGTCGCTGACCGCGCGCATCATCACCGGTGGCCCGATCGTCACGACCTCGGCCACGGGTCGGCCTGGCTCGTCGGCGGCGAGCATCTCCTCCAGCGGGCCGGTGACGAAACCCGGCACCCCGAACGACCCGTCGTTGGTGGTGTAGACGACGTCCAGCAGGCCGGGGAACTGCTCCTGCAAGGCCGGCACGCGCTGCCCGGGGGCGTCCCAGAACATCAGGTCCGCGGAGCGGAATCCGCTGATCAAGGTGACGTGGTTGCCCAGTCGCAGGTGCTCGCGCATGATCGGGTAGACCGGCGGCAGGCCCAGGCCGCCGGCGGTGAACACGACCGTACTGCCGGGGTCGATCGGCGCGATGTCGCTGGGGCGGCCGAGTGGACCGGCGATCCCGGTGAACGCCTCGCCGACCTGCATCGCGTTGATCTCGATGCTGCTGGTGCCCACGCCCTGGATCACCAGGCAGATCGTGCCGGCGTCGGCGTCCCAGTCGGCCAGGGTCAGCGGGATCAACTCACCGTCCGGGCGCGGCAGCACGCGCACGAACTGGCCCGCCTTGGCCGCCCGCGCGATCAGCGGGGAGCGGACCGTGAACTCGACGATCCCGGGGGACAGTTCCTGCTTGGCGAGGATGGTCTGTTCCACCGCGCCGGTGTCGGTGTACTGCCGGGCGGTCGCGACCATGCTGCGGATCCGGTCGGCCGGCAGGTCGATCGCGCCGAGGATCTCCCGGGCCGCGGACTGGCCGTCGCCGGCGGCGAGGATCGCGGTCGATCCGCCGCGGGCCGCGTCGCCACCGGTGTAGACCCCGGCCAGCGAGGTCTCCTGCGAGCCCTTGCGGTCCAGCTCGATCGTCCCCCACTTCGAGGTGGCCAGCCGCGGCTCGGAGTCCTTGATGATCGGGTTGGCGGCGTTGCCCAGTGCCATGATGACCAGGTCGGCCGGCACCCGCTCGGTCTGGCCGGTGGCCACCGGACGGCGCCGGCCCGAGTCGTCCGGTTCACCCAGTTCCATCACGTCGAGGACGGCCGCGGCGACGAAGCCGTGGTTGTTGCCCAGGAACTCGGAAGGCGAACGCAGCACCTGCAACTCGATCTGTTCCTCCAGGGCGTGTTCGAGTTCCTCGACGCGCGCCGGCATCTCCTTCTGGGTGCGCCGGTAGACGATCGTCACGTTGCCGCCGAGGCGTTTGGCGGTGCGGGCGGCGTCCATGGCGGTGTTGCCGCCGCCGATCACCAGCACTGATTTGCCGTCGGTCTCCGGCAGCGGGGTCTCGTAGCCGGCGCGCTGGCCCTGCATCAGGTTGACCCGGGTGAGGAACTCGTTGGCGCTCATCACGTTGAGCAGGTGCTCGCCGGGCACGTTCATGAACCGCGGCAGGCCGGCGCCGGTGCCCACGAAGACCTTCCAGAACCCGGCGTCGCGCAGGTCCTGCAGGGTCGCGGTCTTGCCGACCACGAAGTTGGTGACGAACCGGCCGCCGAGCAGGCGGATCTTCTCCACCACGTCGTCGATGAGCTCGTTGGGCAGCCGGAACTCGGGGATGCCGTAACGCAGCACACCGCCGAGGGCGTGGAACGCCTCGAACACGGTCACCGGGAAGCCTTCGGCGGCCAGCAGGTAGGCGTTGATCAGTCCGGACGGTCCCGAACCGACGATCGCCACCGGCGGTTTGCTGCCCACCTCCCACGGGTCGCGGTGCCCGGCGAACAGATCCGCGTCGGGGTTGACCAGTTTCTCCCGCTCGGGCAGGAACCACTCGAGCTGACCGATCGCGATCGGTGCCTTCTGCAGGCAGACGCCCTGGCACTGCAACTCCTGCGGGCACACCCGCCCGGTCACGTCGGGCAGCGGGTTGCTGGACTCGAGCAGTTCCAGCGCCTCGCGGAACTTGCCCAGGCCGATCAGGTCGAGCATCTCGGGGATGTGGATCGACACCGGGCAGCCACCGGTCGGTTCCTTGTGGCCGGCCAGGAAGACCCCGAGTTCGCAGGGCTTCTCCTCGCACTGCTTGTCGCGCAGCACCTCCAGCCACACGAACAGGTCGACCTCGCGGGCGGTGTACCCCTGGCTCATGTAGCCCAGATAGCCCTGGTTGACCAGGCCGAAGTCGTGTGCGCGGTCGTCCGGCTCGCGGATGTACGGGGGGATGAAGCTGTGCGCCGGCCAGCCCTCGGCCAGCCCGGCGAACATCGGGTAGCGCCCGGACAGGTGGGCGTCGATCGCCCGGATGAACGTGCGCTTCTTGCCCAGCGGCAGACTCCAGATGAAGCGCATGAGCACGGTGCTGGCGTCGTCGCCGCGCAGCAGCATCTGCCACAACTGCTCGGTGAACTCAACGCCCAGTTCCGGCTGCTGGAACTCCCAGGCGACCGCCTGCATGCCTTCGGAGATGAACATCTCCCGGAACGCGCGCGGGTCGTTGAGCAGCCGCCGTTTGAGCAGGTCCATCTGGTGGTGGAACTCGGTGACCGGCTCGGAACGCTCGAGCACCTCGACCTGCGCCTGGCTGCTGGCCAGGGTGTCGCTGGCCGTCAGGTACGCGTTCAGTTCGTCGGGTGCCGGCTGGTCGCTCATCGGAGGATCTCCGTGTCGCAGTTCGCCTTCACCCGCTCGATCCGCTTGCTCAGTTCCGGGGTGACCTCCACGGTGTCGACCGCGCCGGGCTTCATCCGGGCGACGACCTGCGCGGCACCGTCGACGATGATCGTCGTCTTCTCGAAGAACTGCGGCAACTCCTGGTAGCAGGTGCCGCAGTCCGAGCACTTCGGCTCGTCCTCGGGGTCGAGCCAGATGGGGGCGCCGGCCGGGCCGCTGGCCTCCGGGGCAGCAGGGGGAGCGGCGGCCGCGGGGGCCGTCCCGCCCAGCAAACCAGTGAGTCCGGCGCCGACCGGCGCGCGGCTGGAGGTGGCCAGCTCGGACATCGCCCGGGCGATGTCGTCCAGCGAGCTCTCGCGGGCGGCGCTCGCCTGCTCGTACTGGGTGCGCAGGGCGTCGAGGTCGGCCTTGTGCAGCGCGGTCAGCCCGGCCTCGTGCACGCCGGACAGGTACTGCAGGGTCTGCCAGTACCGGCGCCGTTCCTCGACCAGCGCCACGATCGCGGAGGAGCACGCCACCTTGATCAGGTGCCGCTGCCCGTCGGTGGCGTGTATGAACGGGACCCGGCCATCGCGCTGCTCGGCCGGCAGGTCGACGTACTCGTCGATCGGCGTCGCCGCCTCTTCCTCGTCGGCGCGCAGCCGGCGGAACTGCTTCTTGAACCGCACCTCGCCCAGCGCGAACTCCGCCGGGGTCAGCGGGGTGGTCATCAGTGCCACGTTGCCCTCGTCGTCGACGTACTCCAGCGTCGAGGTCGTCCAGGTGGCGTCCGGATCCGGGTTGCCATCGAGGCTGAACCAGTCGTGCAGGGTCGCACCGCGGCGCGGGTCGTGCACGAACAGCGGATGCATCCGGCTTTCCACGGCCAGCCGGGCGCGGGCGTTCGACGACGACTCGGCGATGCCGTGCTCCGAGCCGCACGGGGTGTAGACGTCCATCACCGCCGGGGCGGGATAGTCCAGCATCTGCATCGTCGCCGCCAGGTAGTGCCCGTGCATCGCGGTGCTCGTGGCGCAGGCGAACACGTTCGGGTGGAAGGACGCCAGCAGGCCGAGTTCCTTGCGCGACTCGTGCTTGCCGTGATGTGCCCCGCCGAACCGGGACAGGTCGGAGTCCTGCCCGGTGTAACTGGAGGTCGATGCCTGCCCGCCGGTGTTCGAGTAGGCCCCCGAGTTGAGCACCAGGGCCTTGATCGGGGTGTCGCTGGCCAGCACCCGGGACAGGGCGCCGAACCCGATGTCGTAGGTGGCGCCGTCCCCGCCGATCGTCAGCACGGTGGGCAGCAGGTCACGTTCGGCCTCGGTGAAGTCCGCCCAGGACAGCGTGCGCAACTCGGGCTCGTGCACGGCGGGGTCGTAGGCGTCGGCCAGTTCCAGCCGCGCCATCCGCAGCGCGCGCACATCCGGGGCGACCTGCGCGGCAATGCCTTCGAACAGCCCCTTGGCCAGCGGTGAGCTGTCCTGGAACAGGCTGTTCACCCACGGGTCGATGTAGGAGTTGTACGGCATCGTCGAGGCGTACACGCTGCTGCAGCCGGTGGCGTTGGCGATCACCGTCGAGGCCGGGCCGTTGCCGGTCGGGCCGCCCTCGTACAGGTACAGCCGCTGCTCCAGATCGGCGATCAGGTTCCCGATCCGGGTGGCCCGCTCGGGGTCGTCGGCGACCTGCTCGCGCTTGTCGGTCAGCGCCGTCACGAGTTCGTCGAGTTCGCGCAGGTGGGCCTTGCGCCGCTCGTCGCCGCGGGCATGGCTGGTGGCCATCAGCAGCCGGATCGCGGTGACCTCGCCGCAGCCGCGGCAGGCGCCGTGCCCGCCGGTGGTCGCGTAGAAGTTGGGCAGGTCCAGCAGCAGGCGCTTTGAGTCGCCGTCGGGTCCGGTCGCGTCGTCGTAGAAACGCTTGGGGGTGGCCGGCAGCGCGGTCATGTACTCGAACCGCTCCTGCAGGGACTCCAGCACCTGCGCGTCCTGGTCCAGCGGGGTCAGCGCACCCGGGCCGCACACCTCGATGCACTCCAGGCAGCCGGTGCACTTCCACGGGTCGATCGTCGCGGCGAACAGCCCGCCGCTGCCGGGCGTTTCCTTCTCCATCGCGTCGAAGAACGGCCGGGTCCGGGCGACCGGGAAGGTACGCAGGGTGGCGACGAGGTCATCGAGGTTGCGCCGCACGGTCGGGTTGTCGACGTCGAGGCCGGCCACCGCCGCGGCGACGACGTCGGCGAAGTCCAGGTCGGACTTGTCCGCCCGGTAGGTCCCGCGGACCTGCTCGGCCAGCCGGTAGACCAGCCCGCGCAGCGTCTCGCGCTGGGCCGGCGGCACGTCCAGGGTGGCGATGCCGCCGAGCAGCAGGTCGTGGATCTCATGCACGGTGTTCGGGATCGCGGCATCCGGGCAGACCAGCGCGCACTCCATGCACCCGGTGCACGCCGACTGGTGGAACTCCGGCACGGTCAGCCGGAACAGTCCCTTGTCCTTGCCGGCCGCGCTGCCCTGCGGCATGAACAGTCCGGTTCCCGGCAGCACCGGCGCTTCGCCGATCGTGCCTTCGCGGAACGGCCGCGCGATCAGGTCCTCGTAGTAGCCGGGGTCGAACAGGGCGGTCGGGCTGGTGCTCGTGCCGCACATCGCCGCGGAGGTGTTCACCGAGTGCAGCGGCAGGGTGAGCCGGGCCGCCTCGTCGATGGCCAGGAAC
>DAOMFH010000046.1:0-1989 GCA_035429705.1 Actinomycetota bacterium | reverse complement strand
ACCTCGACGTCCTCGAGTTCGGCGTTGGTGATCAGCACCGGCTCGGGGCTCAAGGTGATGTAGTAGTTGGTTGGCGCGCCGCTCTTCTCCGAGCCGTACTTGGGGGCGGACTTCGAGTGCATGCCCAGCACCCCGGCCAGCACGTCGGTGAGCAGTTTGCCGGTGGCGATCGTGCCGTAGCCGCCCACCGAGTGGAACCGTATCCGCATGCCGCCCTCGGGTAGCAGCACCGGGTTGGGCTCGGTCTTCAGAGCCATCAGTTCGGTCTCGGGGTACGCCGCGCGCAGCCGGTCCTGGATCTGCGCGACCTGCGCCGAGGGGTTCTCGGCGAAGAACTGCGAGCCCAGATAGATCAGCGGCGCCGGGGCGCCCTCGGCCATGTTGCGGTAGGCGGCCACCAGGTGCCGCGGCTGCACGTCGTGGCCCCCGAGGCCGAAGATCGCGGTGATCAGCCGCGGGGTCGACGGCAGGGCGGGGATGCCCTCGTGCAGCGGGGTCTGGGCGTCGGCGGCCTCGGCATCGGCGTTGGCGCGGGCCTTGAACAGTGCCTGGGTCACGAAACTGGTCAGGGCGGTCTGGTCGGAGCGCTCCAGCACGGTCACGGCCTTGGCGCCGCGCAGCGCCTCGACCAGCTCGGCCTCCGGGAACGGCTGCAGCAGTTTGACCGAGACCACGCCCACCTTCAGACCCTGCGCGCGCAGGTGCGGGATCACCGCCCGCACATCGTCGGTGATCGAGCCGAGGCCGACCATCACGTAGTCGGCGTCCTCGCAGTCGTAGGCGTGCACCGGCGAGTAGTCGCGCCCGGTCAGGGCGGTGTACTCGGCCATCGCCTGGCGGACCAGGGCGGGAACCGCGCTGGCGAAGTGCGTGCGGTGGTCGACCGCGCCGGCCTGGAAGTCGGGCTGGTTCTGCACCGGCCCGGTCAGCCCGGGGTTGTTCACGTCGACGAGTGCGGGCACCAGCTGCCGGGTGCCCTGCTGGAAGGCGTTGAGCCAGGCGCGCCGCCACTGCCCGTGCAGTTCCGCGGGCACCCAGGCCAGGGTCTCGGGCAGCAGCGCCCCGGCAGCGTCGGCCTCGACGGCGTCGGCCCGGTCGGCGAGGTGGGCCAGCAGCGCCTTGTGGTCGGCGGGCCGGAAGTCGTCGCGGTGCCGGTCGAGCCAGGCGGTCAGCTGGAACACCCGGCCCTTGGCGCCGAACAGCAGCTCCTGGGCCACCGTCGGGCAGGCGATCCGCCCGGCCGGGTCGCCGAGGTACTCGCGCAGCAGATCCGGTTCGGGCATCCGGGCCTCGGACAGCATGTGGCTGGTGGAGAACCCGTCCATCGCGTTGGTCACCGGGATCAGCGACAGCGCCGAACTGCGGTAGCCGATCGCGGCGAGGTCGGCGGCCTCCTGCGGGTTCGAGCCGAACAGGATCGTGTACCCGGCCGACAGCAGCGCGTACACGTCGTCGTGCCCGGCCATCACGTTCAGCGAGTGCTTGGAGACCACCCGCGCGGCGACCTGCAGGACGAACCCGCCGATCTTCTTGCCGACGGTCACGTAGTGCGACTCCAGCGCGTAGAGGATGCCCTGGCTGGAGGAGGCGTTGGAGATGAACTGGCCGCCGGTCAGCGCCGCGCCCAGGGCCCCGCTCTGCGCGGAGTGCTCACCCTCGGGCTCGAAGAAGAACGGGTGCTTGCCCCACACGTTCACCGCGCCCTGGGCCCGCGCGGCCTCGTACAACTCGGAGATCTCGGTGGACGGGGTGATGGGGTAGCCGATCACCCCGCCGCAGACGTGCTGCATGACGTGGGCGATCGCGCCATTGCCATTGATCACCCCGGGGATGCCGGGATACGGCGCGGGGGTCGAGGAGTCGGGTCGGTCGTCGCCGGCGCGCGTCTCAGGCCCTGCGTTCGTGAGTGTCTCGGAACCCTGATCGACGTCCGTCGGTGAGGGCATGCTTTCGGTGGTCTGGCTCATCGCACTCCTCAGACATGTGCCC
>DAOMFH010000045.1:3347-11351 GCA_035429705.1 Actinomycetota bacterium | reverse complement strand
TTGCGGGTCATCGGGGCGGTTGCGGGTCATCGGGGCGGTTGCGGGTCATCGGGGGTCAGGACTCCAGCAGCCCGCGAGCCGGCCCGGCAGCCCACCACAGCCCAAAGCGATCGGCCGACACGACCAGCGAGCGGCCGGCCGTCGCCGAGTCTGGTTAGACTGCGGTAGCGACCTGGGAGGTACACCGATGCCGATGTATGACAACCACCACGGCCGGACGACGGCGATGTGGACGGGAACGACGATTGTGATGATCGGATTCTTCGTCGGCACGTTCGCGCTGACGATGGCGCTGCCCTGGTTGTTCTGGATCGGCGTCGCGCTGGTGCCGATCGGGGCGATCGTCGGCAAGGCCATGGCCATGGCAGGGATGGGCCAGCCGCAGAAGGACAGCGGTCACGTCACGCGCCCGGAGGCCCCTGCGGACACCGCGGACGCGTGACCGAGACCCGCGGGGTCGTGCTCGTCGTGGAGGACGAGCCGGCGATCGCTGACCTGCTGCGGATGTATCTGAGCCGCGAGGGCTTCCAGGTGCTCGTCGAGTCCGACGGGCTGGATGCCCTGCGTGCGGTGGCCGACCACCGGCCGTCCTGCATCCTGCTGGACGTCGGCCTGCCCGGCACCGACGGCATCGAGGTGTGCCGGCGGTTGCGCGCGGATCAGGACTGGACGCCAGTGCTGTTCTGCACTGCCCGCGACGACGAGGTGGACCGGGTCCTCGGCCTGGAACTCGGCGCCGACGACTACATCACCAAGCCGTTCAGCCCGCGTGAGGTGGTGGCCAGGGTGAAGGCGGTGGTCCGCCGGGCCCGCGGGCCGCAGGCGCAGTCGCAGGTGGTGCGACTGGATTCGGTGACCATCGACCCCATGACCCGCCGCTGCACGGTGTCCGGCCGAACGGTGGACCTCACAGCCACGGAGTTCGACCTGCTCTTCTACCTGATGACCCACCCGGGGCAGATCTTCAGTCGCGATCAGTTGCTCAGTGAGGTGTGGGGCTACGCGGCGATGGTCAACACCCGCACCGTCGATGTGCACGTGGCACAGTTGCGCGGCAAGCTGGGCGACCACAACATCATCCGCACGGTGCGTGGCGTGGGGTACGGCGCAGAGGCGAGCGAGTCCGGCGCAGATGCCCAGTGACGCACCGAATGGCGTTCTGACGAGCCCGTCCGCACTCGACCAGTCGAGTCGCCTGAGCCTGGGGCTGCGCACGGTGATGGTCACCACCCTCGTCGCACTGCTGGCGGTGCTCATGACCGGACTGGCGGCGCTGCCCCTGCTGCGCGATGCCGAACTGCGCGATCAACGCCGGCAGTTGTCCCAGTTGGCCGACGCGGCGGCCGCTTCGACCCAGACTTCCGGGCCGCTGACCGACCAGATTCAGAAGAGGCTGATCAGCACTCTGCGCAGCGAGCAGGTCAGCCTCGCGCTGATCACCCCGGACGGTCAGAACCCGCAGGGACTCGACAGTGCTCAGATGCACGCTCTGTGGGACACCGGCCGGCTCAGTGCGACGTATTCGCTGGATGCGCAGTCGTACATGGTCGAAGGCCGGCTGATCGCCAACGACACCGGTCTGCTGCTCCTGCAGCCGACGTCGGTCTCGGGATTCGGCCTGCGCGAGTTGTGGGGGCGCATCGGCATGGCCATCGTCATCGGTGGTGTGCTGGCCGCGATCGCGGGCGCGCTGCTGGCCCGGCGGGTCACCCGCCCGCTACGCACATTGGTCAATGCCGCCCGCCGCCTGCAGGCAGGCGACCGGCACCTGCGACTGCAGCCGGAAGGTCCCGCCGAGGTGGCCGAACTGGCGGTCGCGCTCAACCAGCTGGGCGACGGCCTGGCCAGCAGCGAGGCGCGCCAACGCGATTTCCTGCTCACCGTCAGTCATGAGTTGCGCACCCCCATGACCGCCATCGGCGGCTACGCCGAAGCCCTGGCCGACGGGGTCGTGGACGAGCACGAGGTGGAGCGGGTCGCCGGGACCATGCTCGCGGAGACCCATCGGCTCGACGCGCTGATCGCCGATCTGCTGGACCTGGCGCGGCTGGGTGCCGTGGAGTTCCCGGTGGACGTCGTCGAGA
The DNA here is from genome assembly GCA_035429705.1 of Actinomycetota bacterium. Lineage (GTDB taxonomy): Bacteria > Actinomycetota > Actinomycetes > S36-B12 > UBA10799 > JADKAV01. The sequence continues at coordinate 9,267 of DAOMFH010000045.1, read as the reverse complement.
TGGATCTGCGCGACGTGGCGCTGTCCGCCGATGAGGTGTGGGCGGATCGTTGCGCGGCCGAGGGGGTCAAGTGGGTCCTGCAGGTTCCGGCCGATCCCGTGCCGGTGCGCTGCGACCCGCGGCGGGCCCGCCAGATCATCGACAACCTCGTGGCAAATGCACTGCGGGTCACGCCGGCCGGGCAGCCGATCGTGCTGCAGGTGGCAACCGACCCGCCGGCCGGCTATCTCGAGGTACGCGACGGCGGTCCCGGACTGTCCGACAGCGATCTCGCGGTGGCGTTCGAGCCGGCCGAGTTGTACAGCCGGTACCGGGGGCTGCGGCAAGTGGGTACCGGCGTGGGGCTGGCGCTGGTGGGTCGCCTGGCCGACCGGCTCGGTGGGCGGGCGTCCGCGGGGCACGCGGCCGAGGGGGGTGCATGTTTCCGTGTGTGCTTCCCGGGAGCCCGCGGCTAGCGCGGAAGGCGGATCAGCATCGATGAGCCGTCGTCTTCTCGCGCCACTGCTGGTCGGCGTCACCGGGCTGGTCGCGTGTGCGCTGGTGTACTCCGTGGATCCGTCCCAGCCCGGCCACTACCCACCGTGCCCGACGAAGGTGCTCACCGGTCTCGACTGCCCGTTCTGCGGCAGCCTGCGGGCCACCCATGAACTGATGCACGGCAACCTGCTGGGGGCGGCGGACCTGAACGTGACCGTGTACGTGGTCCTGCCCGCGATCGTGCTGGCATTCCTGCTGTGGACCCGCCGACGCCTGCGCGGACAGGCCTGGGCCCCGCAGTTCCCGAGGTGGGCGACGGTCAGTGCGGTCATGCTGTTGTTGGTGTTCACGGTGGTGCGCAACCTGCCTGGCATGCCTTTGGGGACCAGCGCTTGAGGGGGTGCCGGGCGCTGTGATCCGCGCGGCTAGTCTGACTCTGTGAGCGTGCTCGACGAGATAGTCGCAGGGGTCCGGGAGGACCTCGCCGAGCGTCAGTCGCGGGTTTCGCTCGACGACCTCAAGCGGCGGGTGGAGAGCGCTCCGGACCCGATCGACGCCCTGGCGGTCCTGCGGCAGGGTGGCGTCGGGGTGATCGCGGAGGTCAAGCGTTCGTCTCCCAGCAAAGGCTCACTGGCCACCATCGACGATCCGGCGCACCTCGCGCAGGCATACGAGCGCGGCGGGGCGCGCTGCATCAGCGTGCTCACCGAGCAGCGGCGGTTCGGGGGCAGCCTCGAGGATCTGGTGGCGGTGCGGGCGGCTGTGGATGTGCCCGTGCTGCGCAAGGACTTCATCGTGACCTCCTACCAGTTGTGGGAGGCCCGCGCCCACGGCGCGGACCTGGCCCTGCTGATCGTGGCCGCCCTCGAGCAGCCCGCCCTCGTCTCGCTGGTCGAGCGGGCCGGATCGATCGGACTGCTCCCGTTGGTCGAGGTCCACGACGAGGAGGAGGTCCTGCGCGCGGTCGACGCCGGTGCGAAGGTGATCGGCGTCAATGCCCGGAACCTGCGGACCCTCGATGTCGACCTGGGGGTCTTCGAACGGGTGGCCCCGGTCATTCCCGACGGCATCGTGAAGATCGCCGAATCCGGGGTGCGCAGTCCGCAGGACCTGCTCGCGTACGCCAGTGCCGGCGCCGACGCGGTGCTGGTGGGCGAGGCATTGGTGACCAACGACGATCCGGTCGCGGCGGTCCAGGACCTGGTGTCCGCCGGCCAGCACCCGGCTGTCCGGCATACCGAGTAGGGGACTTCGACGTGGGACTGCCCGATGCCGCGGGACACTTCGGCCGCTATGGTGGCCGATTCGTGCCCGAGGCGCTGGTCGCCGCCCTGGACGAACTCGACGCCGCGTTCCGCGCCGCGTGGGCCGACGACGCCTTCCGCCGGCAACTGGACGGACTGCTGCGCGACTACTCCGGCCGGCCGACGCCGCTGACCCCGGCAACCGGCCTGGCCCGGGAATTCGGAGTGGCGCAAGTGCTGCTCAAGCGCGAAGACCTCAACCACACCGGCAGCCACAAGATCAACAACGTGCTGGGTCAGGCGCTGCTCACCAAGCGCATGGGCAAGACCCGCGTGATCGCGGAGACCGGTGCCGGTCAGCATGGCGTGGCAACCGCCACTGCGGCGGCCCTGCTCGGCCTGGACTGTGTCGTCTACATGGGTGAGGAGGACACGGCTCGGCAGGCGCTGAACGTGGCCCGCATGCAACTGCTCGGTGCGCAGGTGATCCCCGTGCGTACCGGCAGTCGCACGCTCAAGGACGCGATCAACGAGGCGATGCGGGACTGGGTCACCAACGTCGCGGACACCCACTACCTGCTGGGCACAGTCGCAGGTCCGGCGCCGTTCCCGGAGATGGTCCGGGAGTTCCACCGGGTGATCGGCCAGGAGACGCGCCAGCAGTGCCTGCAGCGCGGTGGGCTGCCCGACGCGGTCGCCGCCTGCGTCGGAGGCGGGTCCAACGCGATCGGGATCTTCTACGACTTCCTGGCCGATGAGGCGGTGGGCTTGTACGGGTTCGAGGCGGCCGGCGAGGGTGTCGAGACCGGGCGGCACGCAGCGACCCTGTCCGCCGGATCGGTCGGCGTGCTGCACGGCACCCGCTCGTACCTGCTGCAGGACGACGACGGGCAGACCATGGCCAGCCACTCCATCTCCGCGGGCCTCGACTACCCGGGGGTGGGGCCGGAGCACGCCTGGCTGCGCGACTCGGGCCGGGTCGTCTACGAGGGCGTGACCGACGCGGAGGCCATGGCCGCTTTCGAACTGTGCTGCCGGTCCGAGGGGATCATCCCGGCGATCGAGAGTGCGCATGCCGTAGCCGGGGCGCGGCGGCTGGCCCAGCGGCTCGGACCGGAGGCCACGATCGTGATCAACCTGTCCGGCCGCGGGGACAAGGATGTCTCCACGGCGGCGGAGTACTTCGGGCTGGGGGCGGTGTGAGCCGGCTGCAGGAGGTGTTCACGGCGGCGCGGGCCGAGGGCCGCGCACTGTTGATCGGATACATGCCGGCGGGGTTCCCCACGTGGTCCGATGGCATCGCGGTGATCACCGCGATGGTCGAGAACGGCGTGGACGTCGTGGAGATCGGCCTGCCCTACAGCGATCCGCTGATGGACGGCCCGGTCATCCAGGCCGCCGCCGACCGGGCGCTGGCGCAGGGCACCGCGATCGCCGATGTGATCCGCGCGGTGGGGCAGGTCGCCGCAACCGGAGCCCCGACATTGATCATGACCTACTGGAACCCGATCGAGCGCTACGGAGTGGACCGGTTCGCGCGCGAACTCGCCGAGGCGGGCGGGGCCGGGGTGATCACCCCGGACATCATCCCGGAGGAGGCCGCCGAGTGGGTTCGCGCCACGGATGCCGCCGGGCTAGACCGGGTGTTCCTGGTGGCGCCTTCCTCGCCGCGAGCCAGGATCGAGCGGGTGGCCGGGATCAGCAACGGGTTCGTGTACGCCGCGTCCACGATGGGGGTCACAGGGACCCGCAGTCAGGTCTCAGCGGACGCAGAGGATTTGGTTGCACGCACCCGAACGGTCACCGAGGCCCCGGTGTGCGTCGGGCTGGGCGTGTCCACCCCGCAGCAGGCCGCCGAGGTCGCCCGCTACGCCGACGGTGTGATCGTGGGCTCGGCCTTCGTGCGTCTGGTGCTCGAGGCTGACTCTCCGTCAGCGGCCGCGGAGCAGGTGGGCGCGCTGGCCGCGCAGATGGCGGCGGCCGTGCGCACCGCCCGAGCAGGGGAAGCCGAATGAGTCCCCGCGGCAAGGATGTGATCGGACTGCTCTTCCGGCTCGTGCTGGCCGGGGTGCTCGGCTACGCGGGACTGGTCAAGGTCTTCGAACCGGGCGGGGCGCGCATCGCGGTGATGGCCTACCGGCTCTTCCCGGTGGAATGGACGGTCTTCCTGGGCTGGGCACTGCCCGCGTTCGAGATCCTGCTGGCGCTGCTGCTGCTGGTCGGTCTGTTCACCCGCTGGGCGGCGCTGGCCAGCGGTCTGCTGATGGCGGCGTTCGTGCTGGGGATCGCCAGCGCCTGGATCCGGGGGTACAACATCGACTGCGGATGCTTCGGCGGCGGTGGCGATGTCACCGGGGAGGGCCGCAACCTTCGCTACGCGGTCGACATTGTGCGTGATCTGGTGTTCGTGGGCATGGCGGCCTGGCTGGTGGTCCGCCCCCGCTCGCTGTGGGCGCTGGACCGCGAGTCGGTGCCCCGGCAGTCCGACGAGGACGTTTACCCTGGAGTTTCGGAGAGGCAGGTCTGAATGGCGCAGAAGAACGAATCGGCGAAGAGCACCCGGGAGAAGGCTGCGGAGGCGCGAGCCGCCGCGCAGTCCGCGGAACGCCGCCGGGAACGCACCATCCGCATCGTGGGTGGACTGGCGGTCTTGGTCGTCGTACTGGGCATCCTCGCGATCGGCGTCATGCAGTCGAACAAGAAGGACGCCCCGCCCAGCGCCGACTCCGCGCTGCCCACCGGCGTCACCACCGCCTACGGGTACGGCTTCCCGGTCAACACCGCCGAGGGCAAACCGACCGTGGAGGTCTTCGAGGACTTCCAGTGCCCCGCCTGCGCGAACCTCGAGCAGGCCTATGGCCCCCTGATCCAGCAGGAGGCGGCTGACGGGAACATCCAGTTGGTCTACCGGCAGATGGTCTTCCTGGATAGCAACCTCAACACCGACCACTCCCTGCGGGCGGCCAACGCGTTCGGTTGTGCGATCACCGGTGGCGTGGGTGCGCAGTACCACAGCGTGGTCTTCGCCAACCAGCCTGCGCAAGAGGGCGACGGCTGGACCGATGACCAGCTCAAGCAGTTCGGTGGCCAGGCCGGGTTGACCGGCGACGCGCAGACGGAGTTCGAGAAGTGCGTCGATGCGGGCACGTACAAGGGTTGGGCTCAGCTGTCCAACGACGCTGCGTTCGATGCCGGGGTGTCGGGCACGCCGACGATCTTCGTCAACGGCAAGGAACTGCCGACCTCGGCGCTGCAGAGTGAGAAGGCGTTGAAAGAGGCGCTGACCAACCCCCAGCAGTGACCCTGGCGTACCTGCCCTCGCCCGGCCAGGGCGTGTGGCAACTCGGACCACTGCCGGTGCGTGCATATGCGCTGTGCATCCTGGTCGGGATCTTCGTGGCCGTGTACATCACGGACCGGCGCTGGCAGGCCCGCGGCGGGGGTCCCGGCCAGATCGGCGACGTCGCGCTGTGGGCGGTGCCGGCCGGAATCGTGGGTGCCCGGCTGTACCACGTGATGACCGACTGGACCACGTACTTCGGGGCGGACGGGGCCGGTTTCGTGGCCGCCCTGCGGATCTGGCAGGGCGGACTGGGGATCTGGGGTGCGGTGACCGGCGGGGCGCTGGGTGCCTGGTACGCCTGCCGTCGCTATGGGCTGCTGCTGCCGCCGCTGGGAGACGCGCTGGCTCCCGGGCTGGCGGTGGCCCAGGCGATCGGGCGGTGGGGCAACTGGTTCAACCAGGAGCTGTTCGGACGCCCCACCACTTTGCCCTGGGGGCTGCAGATCGACCCGGCGAATCGGCCTGCGGGCTACGAGCAGTACGCCACGTTCCACCCGACGTTCCTGTACGAGTCGCTGTGGTGTCTGGTTGTGGCAGTGGCGGTCTGGTGGCTGGACCGACGGTTCCGGATGGGGCACGGGCGGGTGTTCGCCGCGTACGTGGCGCTGTACAGCCTGGGCCGACTCTGTTGGGAACTGCTGCGCATCGACGACGCGACCCTGATCCTCGGGATCCGGGTGAATGTGTTCACCTCCGTGCTCGTCGGGCTCGGCGCGGTGCTCTACATCGTGATCTCGGCCCGGCGGGTCCCCGGCCGCGAGGAGTCGGTCTACCGGCCTGGCCGCGAACCCGTCACGGCCTGAAACCGTTCCCTGGCTCGGGGACCGGGTGCTTGGTCGTGCGACGTCGCGACTGC
>DAOMFH010000045.1:0-3247 GCA_035429705.1 Actinomycetota bacterium | reverse complement strand
GGGGATGTTGATCAAGGTGAACCAGCAACTGCGCAACAGTCGCAGACGGGGGGCGCCAGCCCGGGCAAGACCACCGAGGGGCTCGGCGCTTCGGTCCGCGGGCCCCGGCAGCACGGTTACGCTCGTGGGTATGAACTCACGGGTGCTGTGGAGCAGTCAGGACTTGGTGCATGCCCGGCTGCCCGCCGAGCAGGTCCGGGAAGGTGAGCCGACCACGGCGGTCTGGGAGGCGCCGGTCGCGGACATCGAGTGCGGGCTGTGGGAGCACAGCGTGGGGGTGTCCACCGACCAGGAGCAGCACGAGGTGTTCGTCGTGCTGCGCGGGCGGGCCCGCATCGAGGTTGAAGGTCAGGCGCCGTTGGACGTCGGCCCGGGCGACGTGGTCGAACTGGCTGCTGGTGCCCGCACTGTGTGGCACGTTCGCGAACCGCTTCGCAAGTTCTGGGTGATGCCGGGCTGATCAGTGCGGACTGTGCCCTTCCGCATCCCGGGCAGCCGGATCAGCACAGCACGATCCTCAGACCAGATCCACCTCGGCGGCGAGGTCGAGCAGGGCCTGACGCACCCGGTCCGGTTGTTCCAGCACCAGGAAATGGGTGGCGTCCCAGCGCTCGACGCGCCCGGCCGGGGTGCGCAGGGCCGCGGACTCCACCGCAGTGGGGTCCGTGACGAAGTCCTGCTCCGCGCTGACGTAGACCACTGGACAGGTGACGGCCGACAGGTCCATCGGCCGGTGCCGGCGCATCGCGGAGGCCAGCCGCCCGTACCACGTGACGTCCATTCCGAAGAAGTCCCGCACCAATTCGCGGACATGTCCGATGTCGGCGCTGGCCCCGATCGCGCCGGTGTTCTTCAGCAGGTCCGCTGTGGCCGGCAGTTGTCCGAACCGGTTGATCGTGCTGCCGAGCCACGAGCCGGTGGACTGAAGCAGTGCAGCACCGAATGCCGCCAGCGACGTGGCCACCTCGCGCGGTAGCGAGGGCACCGGCAGGATGGCCTCGAAACTCCCGCCCGGGGTGCCCGCCAGGGCCAACACGCCGGCCACGCGCGGATCGGTTGCCGCCAGCTCGAGGGCGATGTTCACCCCCAGCGACCAGCCCACGACCAGGTACCGGTCCCAGCCGGCGTCGGTTGCGACTGCCAGTGCGTCGGCGACGTGGTCGGCCATCTCGTAGGTGCCCGCGGGGGCCTGCGACGGCGGAATCCCGCGGTGGTACCAGGTCCGCGCGTCGAAGCCGCAGTCCGCGGGGCGCAATGTCGGCCAGGCCGCCGGGCTGGACGCCAGCCCGTTGCAGATGAGCAGGGGTGTCCCACCGCCGTCGTTGTGCCAGGCGATCAGCGTGGTGCCGTCGGGGCTGGGGACGGGGTACTCGGTCACCGTCTCAGTGTGCAACGCCGCTGCCCGGCTGCGAACCGGGGCGTGCCGTACCCGCTTGGTTGTGGGTTATGCTTTGACCGACTTCGGGCCAAAGGCGTCCCGCGGGACGCGTGACAACGCGCGTTCCGGACCGGTAGACCCAAACCCTGGAGTGTGTATGACCACCTACGGCCTCTACGACCCCGCGTTCGAACACGACGCCTGCGGTGTCGCATTCGTGGCCACCATGTCCGGGCAGCCGTCGCACGAGATCGTCCAGCACGCCCTGACCGCCCTGCGCAACCTGGAGCACCGGGGGGCCTCGGGCAGCGAGCCCGACTCGGGGGACGGTGCCGGCATCCTGATCCAGGTGCCCGACGCGCTGTACCGCGCCGTCGTGGACTTCGAAATTCCCGCCGCCGGCAGGTACGCGGTGGGCACCGCCTTCCTGCCCACCGACGCCGGCGAGTCGCAGGTGGCGGTCAAGGCCATCGAGGCCATCGCCACGGAGGAGGGGCTGTCGGTGCTCGGCTGGCGGGAACTGCCGACCGATGACGCGCTGGTCGGGGTCACGGCCCGCAGTGTGATGCCGGCCTTCCGGCAGGTCTTCGTGACCGGCCCGGAGGGCGAGGACGAACTGCATCTGGAACGTCTCGCGTTCATCCTGCGCAAGCGCGCCGAGCGGGAGGCGGGGGTGTACTTCCCGAGTCTGAGCACCCGCACGATCGTGTACAAGGGCATGCTCACCACCGCCCAGTTGGAGCCGTTCTTCCCCGATCTTTCAGACCCCCGCACCACCTCGGTACTGGGCATGGTGCACTCGCGCTTCTCGACGAACACCTTCCCGAGCTGGCCGCTGGCCCACCCGTTCCGGCTGATCGCCCACAACGGCGAGATCAACACGGTCCGGGGCAACCGCAACTGGATGCGCGCCCGCGAGGCCCTGCTGACCAGTTCGCTGATCCCGGGAGACCTCGAGCGGCTGTTCCCGATCTGCACCCCGACCGGCAGCGACTCGGCCAGCTTCGACGAGGTGCTGGAACTGCTCTACCTCGGTGGGCGTTCCCTGCCCCACGCGGTGCTGATGATGATCCCGGAAGCCTGGGAGAACAACCCGCAGATGGACCCGGCCCGGCGGGCGTTCTACCAGTACCACTCGTCACTGATCGAACCCTGGGACGGCCCGGCCAGTGTGTCGTTCACCGACGGCCGGCTCATCGGGGCGGTGCTGGACCGCAACGGGCTGCGGCCCGGGCGGTTCTGGGTGACTGACGATGGTCTGGTCGTGCTGGCCTCCGAGTCCGGGGTGCTGGACCTCGACCCGGCGACCGTGGTGCGCAAGGGCCGACTGCAGCCCGGTCGCATGTTCCTGGTCGACACGGTGCGTGGCCGCATCATCGAGGACGACGAGATCAAGGCGGAAGTGGCCGCGGCCCATCCGTACGAGGAGTGGCTGCAGGCCGGTGTCATTCACCTGGAGGAGTTGCCCGAGCGCGAGCACATCATCCACACCCCGACGTCCATCGCCCGGCGCCAGCAGACGTTCGGATACACCGAGGAGGACCTGCGGGTGATCCTGGCGCCGATGGCGCTCAACGCGATGGAGCCGCTGGGTTCGATGGGCACCGACACGCCGGTCGCTGCGCTGTCCGATCGGCCGCGGATGCTGTTCGACTACTTCTCACAGATGTTCGCCCAGGTGACCAACCCGCCGCTGGACGCGATCCGGGAGGAGATCATCACCTCGTTGAGCAGCCCCATCGGCCCGGAGGGGAGCCTGCTGGACGCCACCCCGGCGCACTGCCGGCAGATCCTGCTGCCGTTCCCGGTCATCGACAACGACGAACTGGCCAAGCTGCTGCACATCAACCAGGACGGCGACCTGCCCGG
>DAOMFH010000044.1:0-11462 GCA_035429705.1 Actinomycetota bacterium | reverse complement strand
GCGCCCCCCGCAGCGCCCGCCACAACTCGTCCATGACGATGAACCAGCGGGATCCCGCCTTGGAGGTTGCGGCACCCGCCACCGCGGTCTGCCCCCACGCCCAGCTCGACAGCATCGCAGCACCGAGCAGGGTCTCGTCCTCCACCGCCGACAGGTCCACCGCCACCGCCGGTGCCTCGGGGTCGAAGGACCGGGTGCTCGGCGCGTCGAAGACCCCCTTCAGGGACCCCTCGCACAGCAGGCCGAGAGTCCAGCGCAGTTCCTGGCTGACGGCGTCGTAGTCGGCCAGCGTGCGCACCTGCGCGGCCGCCAGCACCCGCTCACCGGGATCGCGCAGCGCGGCCAGCACCTGCGGCACGGTGGGGTCGCTCCCCTTCCCCGACAACTCGTCCACGGCTGCTGCCAGGATGACCTCCTCCCCCGCCCCGAGTGGGCGGTTGCGCCGAACCAGCGCGCACAGCGCCAGCAGCAGGCTCAGCCGACGACCGCGCACCTCCAGCGGATCAGCGGCGGCCAGAGCCTGGGAGTCGAGCGGGTTGATCCGATCGAGGCCCCGGCCCACCCGGATCACCTGCCCGCCCAGCTGGCGCACCACACCGGAGTACTCGCCCTTGGGGTCGCCCAGCACCACCGGCCGCACCCCCGCCGCCGCCAGGCCGAGAATCTGGCGCTTCGCGAACGCCGACTTGCCCGTCCCCGGCTGGCCGAGGTGGAACATGCCGGTGTTGGTGGTCAGCCCCGCAGCCAGCCAGGCGAACGGATCGACGTGCACCGGTTCCCGCCACAAGAGGTGATGCCCCATGTGGACCCCAACCGCCGGAGCACCCGCACCGGCAACGAACGGGAACAGGCCAGCGGCCGTGGCCGTGCTGGCTGTGTAGGTGCGTGACCGCATATCAGCGCCCCCGTCCGGGAACGTAGCCGATGCCGAGCGTGCACGCGAAGGTCGCCGCCTGAGCGCCGTAGTTGCGCCGGAGGCGCAGCCGCGACTCCCCTGCCCGGTTCTCGAGATCAGCAGCCGCCGCCAGTACCGTCACCTCGGACCCGGCGGTCGCGACCGCGTACAGGCCGACATCCACCAGACCCGCTCCGGCGGCCTGCTCGTCTGCGGTCTGCCGCGCTCGTTGCAGGTCGACGCGTTCGCGCGCGGTCTCGTCACGGCCCAGCCGGCGACGGTACTCACGCCGGAAGACCGCGGCCTCGGCCTGCCGGTCCACCTCCCGGGAGGCCGCGTGAGCGGGCACCGGCTCGAACACCAGGGTCACCCGCTTCCAGTACGGGGCGGGTCCGAGCAAACGCGCGAGCACGGTGGGCCCGGCTGCCTGGCCAGGCGGCTCGTGCCAGACGAAGCCGACCGACACCGCCGCATCATGGCGGTACATCCCCCACATCTCCTCCGTGGCGGTTGGCCGCATGTCACCCGGATCGACCTGCACGTCCGTTGTCCGCAGGCCCGGATCGAATGCATGCCGGATCCAGGCCTGCACATCAGATGTGGTCATGGCTGCCAACACGGTGAGCCCGCACCTGGCCAGCGTGGAGGTGGACGAGACGGCATCCAGCAGGACCTCGCAGGCCTGCTCGAGACGGGCTCTGCTCGCACTGCCCACCGTGAGGCTGAGCAATGATCGCGCGGCAACCGCCCCCGCCACAGAAATCGGTTGTCCGGCTGCCCGCCGGGCATCCTCCTCGCCCGTGGACTCCGGTGGCGGGCCGGGCCCGGTGTGGACAGTGACAGCCAGCTGGCGCAGGTCCGGGATGTATCCGAGATGCGCCAGCCACTGACTCCAACCGGCGACCCACTGCTCGACCTCCTGCGCTGCGACCAGGTCGACCCCGAGGGCCTCCACCGGCACGACCGCCGTTACGGTCTCCCGCACCGAATCCCAGACAACCGCGACGGCGCCCCCCGTCCGATCCGTCACCTCCAGGACCTGGCAGTCCCTGAGCACACCTGGCAGCGACTGGGACCAGGCACTGCGGTAGGAACCCGTCGCACGACGCTGGGACCACCACCAGCGCCCCCGACGCTCCAACACGGACGCCAGCGGCTCACCCCGGAACCGCAGTCCTACCAGCCCGAGTACGGCGAGCAGAGGGATCGCGATCACCACAAGTGCCGCGGGGATGATCAGGGCCACGGCCAGACAGACCACCGCCGCGAGCAGGGCCGCAGCCGTCTGCGGCCCGGACAACCCCGCCACACCGAAGCCGCGCCGTTCCCGCCACCCCCCGTACGTCCGCACCTGGTCACTCATCGCGGGCTACCCGCGATCCGGGCCAGGGCCGGCAGCGAAGCCGCGGCCAGGAAGAAGGTCAGCGCCGCGACGAGCAGAACCAGAACCGGTTCCTCCACCCGCATGATCAGCCCGTGGCCGATGCGGTACAGGACGGCACTGACCGGCTGGAAGGCCACGACAGCCACCGCCCAGCCCCACGCCACGCGCCGGGCGTGCATCCCCAACCGGCCACCGGTGGCCGCCAGCACCGGCAGCCCGATCGCGAGCAGAACAGCCACCACGAAACGCACCAGCACCACCGACACAAAACCGAGGCAGGCGGCGATGCCCACGATCGACAGCATCATCGCCACTGCCGGATCGGCCTGCGTCATGGCCTGCACGACCTCGGTGCGATATTCCGCGACCCCGCCGCGCCGCCCGAGGATCCACCGGCTGAGCGCATCGCCCAGGGCCCAGGAACTACTCAGCAGCAGCCACCCGCCGGAGACCATCAGCGCCACCCGGCCCAGGCCGAGAAGCATCGCCGCCAGGTCCTCCCCCCGCCTGCGCAGCATGACCAGGACTCCTGAGGCGACCAGGCTGAAAGCCAGCACGGCCGCACCCAGCCATAGGCTCACCGGGCGCAGGTCCCCCATCTGGTTGCGCAGGGCGGGTACTCCGGGGCGATCCTCGCCCAGCCACCACTGCAACGACCAGCCCATCAGCGACGAGTAGGTGGCAGCGAAGGACTGCAGCGACTGTTCCACGTCCAGCTCACATGAAGAGGTTCACGAGGGGCACCGCCAGGACGATGGTGGACAGGCCACCGATCACCCAGGGGATGCCGACCGCCCCGTCGGCAGCGGTACTGGACCGGTGCCGGCGACCGACGCTCATCATGACCCCCGCCACCACCAGGCCGATGGCTCCCGCGGCGAAGGCCACCCACTTGGCCAGCCCCATGATCTTGTTCCACTGAGCAGCCACCTCGGCCGGCGCCGTCGGCGACGGGTTGCTGAGATCACCCAAGAGGGCGCTCAGATACGTCCATGCCATCACCGGATTCCCCTTTCGACGTCAGCCACCCTCGCACGATCCTGCGACCCGCGGGAGCGGCGTTGTGGACATGTGGACAACCTCCGGCGGCCGCCCGCCGCAGCGGCACAGTGAGTACATGCCACCCACCCACATCTCCGGGGAGAAGCTCTGCGCATCCTGACGGCGTTCATCGCCCTGCTCACCTTGTCCGGTGCGGCGACGGCCGTGGCCGGAGCGTCGGCCGCGGGCACCACACCGGGTCCGCAGTCCTTCGTCGCCCTGCCCGGCGATCCGTCGCAGGTCGACGCCCTGCTCCCAGCCGGATACCACAATCCGCGCACCGCCGAGCAAGCCGTGCAGTGGGCCCTGTCGCAGGTCGGGGTGTTCCGCGACAGCGGTTACTGCCTGCGTTTCGTCGACCTGGCGTACGGCCGGACCTCCGGTCCCGCGTCGGCCTATCAGGTCTGGACCCAGTCCCCCGCGTCGCTGCACCACGTGTCCGGCACGCCGCCGCGGGGCGCGGTGGTGGTCTGGTCCAGCGCCATCGGCGGAGGTCACGGGCACATCGCCGTCTCGCTGGGCGACGGGCGGATGGTCTCCACCACCGGCGGGGCCGTCAGCGTACTGGACATCCAGGGATTCGCCGACTCCGCGTACCTGGGCTGGATGCCGCCGTACTTCTACATGTGAGACGTGACTCAACTGCGGCGAGTGATCTCCAGCGCCGCGATCAGGCTCGTCCGGGCCACGGCGGCGAGGTCGCCCTCCCCTGCCGGGGGTGACTCGAGGACCACCCGCGCGCCCTGCACATCCTCACCGCCGAGCGCGACCCGCGCGACTGCGGCCAGTTCCCCGAGCGCGCCCGCCAGACCACCTGTCGGTTGAGACAGCCCGGCCCCGGCACGCCAGGCCGCACCCGGCACAGCGGCGGCCAGCACCGCCTCGACCGCACCGGCGCCGTCCGGGACCGCATCCGCAACGGCCTGTGCCCACGCCGACAGGACACTCAGTTCGCCGGTCTCCAGCGCACCAGCAGGCAGCCCGCCGGTGCGCTCGCCGGCCCCCACCCCGGGTTGCGCGCGCAGTTGGTGCACGCCGGCGATGTAGAGGTCGGTCGTGTCGTCCACCGGCCGCCTGCCATCGGCGGCATGCCGGGCCGACCGGTCGAGCACCGCCTTCAGCAGAACGCCCTGCGCACCGTCCTCCAACGGGATCTCGCGCAACCCCCGGAAAGGGTCCTTCCACATCGCAACGACGCGACTGGGCGGCAGGCCGCTCGGTTGCGATCGGGTCGCCATGCCCAGCGCCGTCAGTGTGAGCACCGCCGCCCCGGGGTCGTCGGCGAGCACCCCGGCATATCGGGCCGTCCAGCGCGAGGCCAGTTGCGGACCGTCCAGAAGCAACGTGAGGACCAGGGTGGGGCCGACCGAGCGAAGCAGCTCCGCGACCCCGTCGAGCCGGGCGAGGTCCTCGCACACGACCGCGGCGACCGTGATGCCACCGCCGAGGTCGAGCAGGTGCACCGAGCGTTCAGGGATGTCCATCGCCTCCCACCAGCGCACACTCGGGTGCAGTGCGCCGGCGATGTTGTAGGCCTCGATCTGCCCGGCGTCGAGGAACCACCGGTGGTGCTTGCTCTGCCGGTAGTGCCACCATCGGCCCCCCAGCAGCAGTCCGGTATGCACCGCGTTGGCCGGGAACCTGCCGGGCGCCGACGGCTGCGGGCGCACCCCGGTGACCAGCATGGCGACCCCTCGCTGGGCCAGTAGCGACTCCAGAGCGGTGATGTCGTCCTCGTCGAGGCAGCCTTCGGGCATCACCACGACATCGACGCCGTCCACCTCCTGCAGCGCGGCGTCCAGCAGCGCGTCGACCAGGTCGAGGTCCAGCGGCTCGGACGGTTCGTAGCCGAAGAACCCGAACGGCTCGCGCTCGGGCCGGCGCACCGATCCGGGCACCGGGACGAAGTCCGTCTCCCGGATGCGCAGCGGCCAGGGCAGAAGCACAACGTTGGCGTGCCGGGTCACCGGCCGGCTGTCCCGGCGGCGCATGGGAATCCGGTCCCACACCACCTGGATGCCGTCGGTGGTCGTGCAGGTGTACCTGGAAAGGGATCGGTGGGTGATGCCGACCGATGCGGTGCGCGACTTCGGCAGTTGCGCAACGCGGTCCGCGGGCAACCGGGCCATGGACCCGGTCCGGGCCAGCAACTCCCGGGCACGGGCCCGGAACGTGTATCCAGGACCAGTTGCCGAGCCGCCCCCGGCACATCCGGCCGAGGCCTCGTCGGCGATCGCATGCAAGGCCAGGACCGCCTCGCACAACCCCCACGGATGTCCCTGGGCCAGTTCCGCGATGGGGGTGTCCAGATGCTCGGTGATGACCTGCCAGTAGCGACGCACCAGTGCGGGGGCTGGCCCGCCCCCCGCGTCCATCACCGCGCGCCACTGCCCCGCCCCGACTGCCACCCGGTTGGCGAAGGGCTCGTCACCGGGAGGAGGCCAACACCCGCCCTCCGGCGGTGAGACGACGAAGCGGAAGGCATGCGACCGCTGGATCAGGACCCCGGTGAGCGCGGCGACGTCCGGCGCCCACTGCAGGCAGTCGTCCGGCAGCGGTCCGCCGACCAGCCACTCCCACAGTCCCCGGACCGTCAGCGCTTCCGTCACGAGTCAGTGGCGGGTCTTGAGGAATACGACGACCTCGCCGGGGACCTTCCGGCCCTTCGGCTTGCCCGGTTCGATCAGGCCGGCCGTTGCCAGTGACTTCTCCAATCCCTCGCTGAGCCGGCCGGTCTCCCGGGCCCGCAGCGCGTCGGCCCGCTCCTGCGCACCAAGTCCGTTCCACCAGCGTTCGAGTTCGGCTTCCGTGGCCATGGCTCCTCCTGCGGCGACGTCCCCCCCAATGGTGAACCCCAGCCGCTCAGGTTTCAAGATCAAGCCGGGGTGGACATCGACCGGCCCGCCACCGCCTGCGCCACCGCCTCCTCGATCGTCAGCGACGATCCCCCGGCCAGTGCGCTGCTCCAGTCCTGCGGCGGAACCGAATTGCGGGCGGGTTGGATGAAGCGGTCGAGGTGGTGCTGGTCCGGTGCGGTGCGAGGCAAACCGGCCACCTGCCGCTGCGCCTGCGCTGCGCCCAGGATGGTGGCTGCCCGCTGGGCGTCACCCAGCCCCGCCCAGATGGCGGCGCCGGTCTCGATCAGGTCGATCGTCAGGTCGATGTCGTCCAGCACGACCACCTCCTGGGCAACCCGGCAGAACTCCTCGTGAGCACGTTCGGGCCCCTCCGCGTGCAGCAGTGCCGTCACCAGATTGGTCTGGTCGATCGCGACCCCCCAGGGATCGTCGAGCGCCTTGTCCGCCGTGATCGCCCTGCGGAAGGCCTCCGCGGCGGCCACGTAGTCGCCGCAGTCCATGTGTGTGTGCCCGACGTTGCTCAGCGCGGTCGCCTCCCGCTGCCGATCACCGATCCGGCGCGCGATGGCCAGACTGCGCTCGATCAGCGCGCGGGCGCCGGCTGTGTCCCCGGCGTCCCGGCGGGCGATCCCCAGGCTGTTGGACTCCCGGGCCTCCCGGTCCGGATCACCGAGCCGCCGGGCCATCGCAAGGGCCCGTTCGAGCGCCTGGGTCCCCGTTGCGAGGTCCAACTGCTGCAGCGCCAGGATGCCCTGACCGTGCAGCGCGTCCACGACCGTGGCACTGTCCCGAGCATCCTCATCGGCCAGCAGTCGCAGGGCGCGATCGTGCCAGCCGCGACCTTCTACGACGTAGCCGAAGCGGTACCAGTAGGCGTCCATCGACTGCAGCAGTGCGAGGCCGCACTGCGCGCGCTCGCCGGCCGGGTCGATGGCCGGCGCCAGGCACCAGTCCAGCGCAGCGCGGATGTCCTCCTCGACCGCCTCCATGCGGTCCAGCGCACCCGTCTGGCGGGGGCCATGCAGCAACTCGCTGATCCGCGTGGCCACTTCCTGGCACCAGTGGGCGTGAGCGAGGCGGACGGCATCGTACTCGTCGGACTCCTGCAGCCGTTCGCGCGCGAAATGCCTGATCGTCTCCAGCAGGAAGATCATCGGTTCTCCGTCGGGACCCTCCACGATCTCCAGCAGGCTGAAATCGATGAGGTGGGCCACGACGTCGAGTGGATCGCGGTCCTGGGCGCCGAGAACGCGGCCGACGGCATCGAGGTCGAACCGGCTGGAGAACACCCCGAGCTGGCGGAACACCCGCTGGTCGCACTCGTCCAGCAGGTCGTAGCTCCAGGAGATGGTCGCCCGCAGCGTGCGCTGCCGCTCGGCCCGGTCGCCCGCCGTCGTGGAGTCCGTCAACCGGTCGTCGATGCGGTTCAGCAGCGCCTTGGGGCTGAGCAGCCGGGTGCGGGCAGCGGCCAGTTCGATGGCCAGCGGGAGACCGTCGAGACGCCGGCACAACGCGACGACGTGCCCGACGTTCCCGGCGGTCAGCGCGAAGGACGGCTTGACCATCCGGGCCCGGCGGACGAACAGGTCCACCGCGCCGGTCTGCACGCTGTCCAAGGGTGCGTCCGGCGCGGGATCGGGAACCGCGAGCGGGGACACCGGGTACTGGTGTTCGTCGACCAAGTGCAGCGGGCGGCGCGAGGTGGCCAGAATCCGCAGCCCGGGAGCTTCGTCCAGCAGCCGGCTGACGACCACATCGGCCTGCTCGATCTGTTCGAGGTTGTCCAGTACCAGGAAGGCGTTACGGTCGGCCAGGAACCGCACCACCCGCTCGTCCGGCAACTGGTCGGCGTCGCCGGGGGCGCTGACGGCCTCGGCGATCCCGGACCACATCACCGCGGAGCGGTCCGCCGCGTGAAGCGCAGCGAAGTAGATGTCGCAGCCGAGCCGGAACTCGAGCTCGCTGGCCACCGCCACCGCCAGCCGGGTCTTGCCGGTCCCGCCAGTGCCCGTCAGCGTCACAAGCCGGACCGCCTCGTCGTCGAACGTCGCGCACAGTTCCGCCACCTCCCGCCCGCGCCCGATCAACTCCGTGGCATACGTCGGCAGGTTCGCCCGGGTCCCGAGGCTGCGCAACTGTGGGTGCTCCTCCAGCAGTCCGGGGGCGACCACGTCGAACAGGTGCTCCGGGTCGACGAGGTCCTTAAGCCGGTGCCACCCGAGGTCGCGCAGTTCGAGGCCGGGGGCATGTCCGGCGAGAGCCTGGGTGGACTCGGACACCACGATCTGCCCTCCGTGCGCGGTGGCTGCGATCCGGGCGGCCCGGTGCACGTCGATGCCTATGTACCCGTCCTCGTGGCGCTGCGGCTCGCCGGTGTGCAGGCCGATCCGGACCCGCAAGGCGGTACCACCGGGCCAGTCGTGCCCGCCCAGCCGCCGCTGCGCCTCGATCGCCGCTGCGAGCGCCTCCTGCGCAGAGGTGAAGACGACGAAGAAGCTGTCGCCCTCGGTGCCCATCTCCACGCCTTGATGCGCCGCGAAGGCCTCCCGGAGGATCCGGCGCTGCGCGGACAACGCGTCGCCCCACCGGGGCCCCAGCCCCTTGAGCAGCGACGTCGACCCCTCGATGTCGCTGAAGAGCAACGTCAGCGTCCCCGTCGGCAGCGGGCTCATTGCGCCAGTATCGCCCGATTCGGGCCCTATGTCATCGGCGATCCGGCCGATCGGCCGGTGTTCAGCGCCCATCCTGCGGGCGTACGCTGGGCGCCGGCGAATCAATGTGAGGAGTTTCGGGATGTCTCATCCTCGTCGTTTGGCGGCCGGCGCAGCGGTCGCCGTCGCAGTCCTGGCGCTCATGCCCACAACTGCTCACGCCGCCCCTGACGGAGCCATGAGGGGCCTGGTACTCAGCGGTGGCTGCCCGGACCAGGGCAGCGAACTGAAGAACCTCGTCGTGACGCCGCAGACCCCGTTCCTGTTCGCCCCGCTGCGGCTGATCGACGGGAACTTCCAGCCCACCGGCAAGTGGCTGTTCCCGTACACGGTGCTGATCACCGGCCAGGGGTTGAAGACCCGCCACCTCGCCCCTGGTGTTCTCTACACCCGCCCCGGCTGGACGCCCGCGAACCAGGTGACCTGCGTCTTCGACGGCGCCACCAAGGAGGACGGTCCGTTCACCGTCCAGATCACCGGACCGATCCGCGGACGCTGATCCTCGGGTGATTGGGATGACCGATCCGGCGATCGTGGTCGAACACCGCAAGGAGTTGTCATATCTGCTGTGCCAGGCCGCCGAGATCGAACACCTGGCCATGGGCCAGTACCTGTACGCCGCCTTCAGCCTGCGCACCGAGGTGGGTCCGGGGCTCACCGCTGAACAACTGGAGGTGGTCGAACGCTGGCGACGCGTTCTGCTGTCGATCGCGGCCGAGGAGATGCTGCACTGGGCGATGGTGAACAACCTGCTGACCGCGATCGGCTCGGCACCCTTCGTCAGCCGACCCAACTACCCTCACCGGGCCAAAGGCTATCCGCCGTCCGTGCAGTTCGCCCTGCTCCCCTTCGGCGAAGACGCACTGCGCCACTTCGTCTACTTCGAGCGGGCCATGGGCGTGGACGTCCAAGACGCGGGGGCCTTCGAGCACACCGGTGATGCGCCCGCACCGATGTCGGCGACCGAACTGCAGCCCCGGCCGCAGGCGTTCCTCACCCAGGGCCAGCTCTACGGTTCGCTCGGCGCGGCATTGCGCGACCTGGCCGGCCGGCTTGGTGAGGACGGGCTGTTCATCGGCCCGCCCTGGGCGCAAGCGGCGCCGGAGTCCTTCGGCTGGGAACACCTCACGCCGGTGCACGATCTCGAGTCCGCGCTGACCGTCCTCGAGATCATCGTCGAGCAGGGCGAGGGCGCCACCGGCGACGTCGAGGGCTCGCACTTCGGCCGCTTCCAGGAAGTCCTCGACGAGTACCTCGAGCTGCGGGCAGCCGACGCCTCGTTCACACCCGCCCAGCCGGTGACCGCCGCGGTGGTCAGGGCTGTCGAAGGCGAGCCGCAGACCGGGCCACTCATCACTGACCCGACCACGGCGGCCGTCTCCGACCTGTTCAACGTCGTCAACGACCTGATCCTGCAGATGGTCTGCCGATACTTCGCTTTCGGCCACGAGAACGACGAGCAGCTCGGCGCCCTGGCCGACGCAGCGGTCGGACTCATGTTCGGGGCCATCAAGCCGCTGGGGCTGCTCCTGGCCGGCCTGCCCGTCGGCGAGGAGCAGCCGGGGAAGACGGCCGGGGCCAACTTCCAGCTCGCCTACCGGGCGAACTTCCTGCTCCCGCACCGGCGGGTGGCGTGGATCCGCTTCACCGAGCGCCTGGCGGAGGCGGCCGAGTTCGCCGGCGCGATCGACGCGCCCGAGCCGGTGCGGGACAGACTGAACGCGGTCGGGAAGTCGCTGGAAGCCACCATGATGCGACTGGCCGAACACATCGAGGCGGTCTGAGGCTCCCCGGCCGCTGCTTCGACCGTTGCGGATCAGGGCTCAGCGACGGATCATCCAGAAGCACGCGTACGGCGTCGTGGGCTCCGGAAGTCGCTGCACGTCCCACTGCTGCCCGTACAACTCGCCGACCTCGCCAGGAGGCACGGCGGCGCCCAGAAGCCGACTCGGCCCGGACACGCTGACCCAGGGCAGTTCATCCCACTCTGCGCAGAAGCACCACATGACGAACACGGCCCCGCTGCCGGTGAGGGAGGTCACCGTCCGGGCGACGTCGCGACGCCTGGCCGCCGGCAGGTCGTCGACGGTGCCGCCGTCGAAGACCAGGTCGTACCGCGTCGCGACGACCGACTCGGGGAGCTCGAGCAGATCGGCCTCGATGAAGGTGACGTCGCGCCGGCTCCCAGCCGCCGACCGGGCCTTCTGCAGTGCGACGGCCGAGAAATCCACCCCGGTGACCTCGAAGCCGCTGTCGGCCAACAGGATCGAGTCCGCCCCGCTCCCGCATCCCAGATCCAGGGCCCGCCGGCCACCAGTGACCTGCGGGGTGAGCCGGCCGGATTCCAGCAGACCGACCAGTTCATCGCGAGGGCCGCCCTCCCAAGGCGCCCCACGGCGGTACATGCGGTCGTACGGGCGCGGCCCCAGCCGGTGGAGGAGGTTGGCAAGGGGTTCGCTTCGCCAGCTCATGAGGCACCTCCGCCTCCGGCGCGGCGGGACCGCACCGGATGGGACCAGAGGGTAGCGCGGTCGGCCGCGATTGCACACCGGCCGAGTCGGCACAACCGCGAC
>DAOMFH010000043.1:0-11583 GCA_035429705.1 Actinomycetota bacterium | reverse complement strand
CTTGTGATCGAATTCACCGGAAACTCATCCGAATCGCTACTGGCCTACTGGGCGGTATTCGTCTACGGTGTGGCAATACATGAGGGTTACGTCATATGACGGTTGCCTCATAAAAGCTACTGAACGGATGCTCCATGACCGCGATCGACACCCCTTCACCGACTGCCTACCTGCCCCGGCACGACCCCCGGCCGGGATCGGTGCTCGCGGCGGCGGCGCGAACCGGTGACGTGCTGCTGGTCTTCCCGGGGGTGCAGGCGTCCTGGCCGGCCGCCCTCGACGGTGTGCTCAAAGGCCGGCCGTGGCTCGAGGAGTGGCTGACCGACGTGGCCGAACGGGTGGCCCGCTGGACGCACACACCCGATGTGCAGGACAGCGGTTGGTTCGCCCGCGACATCCGCGATGTCCTGACGCCCACCTGCGAGCCGGCCACCGCCGTCCAGGCCCCCTTCATGCTGGCCGGATCCGTCCTGGTCAACCTCGCCTCGCTGGCCGCGTTCGAGGCCGACGGCGGCCACGTCCTGACCGGCCACCCGGTCGTCCGGGCTACCGGGCACAGCGCCGGGCTGATCAGCGCCGCGGCTGCCGGAGGTGGTCCCGCGGCAGCCGCCGAGGCGATCCAACTGGCGCTGCTGCTGGGTATCACCGCCACCGACGTGGCCGGTTCGGCAGGTGCCGCCGCCTCCGCTTCGGTCCTGGTCGACATCGACCCCGATGCGCAGCCCTCACCGATGGCGGCCATCGGCGGCCCGCGACGCGACCGGCTGCGGACCCTGTTGAACGATTTCGGCGGCGGCGTGGAACTCGCCCTGGCCAACGGCCTGGACCGCCACGTGCTGTCCGGGGCCCCCGGTGATCTACGGGACTTCCGCACCTACCTGCAGACCCTGGCCGGCGAGGAGACCGCATCGCACAAGGCGGGCCGGCGACCCGGCAGCGCACTGAGCTTCGAGTGGGAGGCACTGCCGAACCCCGTCCCGTTCCACCACAGCGCCTTGGTCCCGGCCGCCGGCGGCGCGGCCGCCTGGGCTCGTCGCAGCGGGATCGGGCTGGCTCCCCGGCTGACGATCATCGACCCGGCCACCGGCAGGGCGCTGGACCCGGAGCGGGTCCATGAGGATCTCGCCGCGTCCGTGCTGTCCCGTCCGCAGGACTGGGCCGGCACGCTGCTCGATGCCGTGAGCGCCGACACGGTGGTCATCAGCCTGGGGATCAACCGGCCGGTGCACGGGCTCACCGAGCGCGCGCTGCGTGGCTCGGGCGCGCTGGTCCTGCAGGCCGAGGCGGGCGCGGACCGCCGGAACCTGACCACCCCCGGCGCGACACCCGCCCGGACCCCCGACTACTCGGTCCACCGGCCGATGCGCGACGGCGACCGGATCGTCACCAAGCACACCCGGCTCACCGGCCGGTCCCCCTTCATCCTGGCCGGGATGACCCCGACCACCGTTGACGCTGGCATCGTCGCCGCGGCCGCTAACGCGGGTCACGTGGCCGAGTTGGCCGGCGGGGGACAGGTCACCGAGGCGATCTTCGCCGAGCGGATGACCGAACTGGGCGAACTGCTCGAGCCGGGTCAGGAGGTGGTGTTCAACGCCATGCACCTGGACCCGTATCTGTGGGGTCTGCACCTGGGCTCCTCGCGGCTGGTGCAGCGGGCCCGCACCGCGGGCGCACCACTGTGCGGGGTGACGGTCTCAGCGGGCATTCCCGAACGCGACGAGGCGCTGGAACTGCTCGACGAACTGCAGGGTCTGGGGCTGTGGCTCAACGCGTTCAAGCCGGGCAACGTCAAGCAGGTCCTGGCCGCGCTTGAGATAGCCGAGGCCACCGACCGGCCGCTGTGGCTGCACTTGGAAGGGGGTCAGGCCGGCGGGCACCACTCCTGGGAGAACCTCGAGGACCTGCTGCTGGCCACCTACGACCAGGTGCGTGCGCAGGACAACGTCGTGCTGGTCGTCGGCGGCGGCGTGGGCACCCCGCAGCGGGCTGCCGAACTGCTCACCGGGCAGTGGAGCCGCAAGCACGGGGTGCCGGCCATGCCGGTCGACGCGGTGCTCATCGGCACCGCCGCCATGGCCTGCCGGGAATCCACCGCCAGCAGTTCGGTGAAGAAGGCCCTGGCGAGCATCGAGGGCCCGCCGTCCGGCTGGGTCCGGCGCGCCGAGTTCGCCGGCGACATGACCAGCGGCCTCAGCGGCCTCAACGCCGACATCCACTTCATCGACAACTCCGCTTCGCGCGCCGCGGCCCTGCTCGACGAGGTGGCCGGGGACGCGGACGCGGTGGCCCGCCGGCGCGACGAGATCATCTCGGCACTGTCCCGCACCGCGAAGCCCTTCTTCGGCGAGGTCGCGGAGATGACCTACACCGGCCTGCTGCAGCGCTTCGTGGAACTCACCGCGCTGGGCGGACACGGTCGCTATCACGACGGCGTCTGGCTCGACCCGACCCACCGCAGCCGGTTCCACGACCTGCTGCAGCGTGCGGAGGCGAGGCTGCACCCGAATGACACCGGGCGCATCCCGACGCTGTTCAGCGCGCCGGTGGACGACCCCGGGGCGGCGATCGCCGAACTGCGGGCGGCGTATCCGCAGGCCGACTCCGCGGGGCTGCACCCGGCGGACGTCGACTACTTCACGCTGGTCTGCCGGGCGCCGGGCAAACCGGTGCCGTTCGTGCCGGTCATCGACGCCGACGTGCGCCGCTGGTACCAGTCCGACGCGCTCTGGCAGAGCCACGACGAGCGCTACGACGCCGATCAGGTCCTGATCATCCCCGGCCCGGCCGCCGTGGCCGGAATCCAGAGCCCCGACGAGCCGGTGGCGGACCTGTTCGACCGCTTCGAGACCGATGTCGTGGTGGGCCTGCCCCGGACCGATTCCGGCCTTTCGCCGGTTGCGGCGATCCTGAACGCGCCCACCGTGCAGTGGGCTGGGCGCACCCGGCCCAACCCGGTGCTCAACCTGGCCCCTGCCGACCAGTGGGACGTCGGGCAGGTCGCGGTGTACACCCGCGGCGAGGAGTACGCCCGACTGATCCCGGCCGGCCCCACCCGGGTCGACCTCGAAATCGGCTGGCCGGGTCTGGCCGACGGCGACGGCACGCTGGTGCTGCCGCTGGAGGTGCTGCCCCTGGCCCGTGGCGTCCGGGTGGTCGTGACGCGCGAGGCGCTGGCCGCCGCCGGCCGGCAGGTGCCCGTGGCCCCGGCGCCGGACAGCGATGGCGCGGCCGCTCACGCCGCGACGGTCGGGGCGAGCGTGCGGTTGCCCGACGCCGCCATGCGCTCGATCTGGCCGGGTCTGTTCGAGACGTTCATCGCGCAGATCCCCGGTGGCATGCTCGACCTGGTCCACCTCGACCACCGCATCGAGTCGGTCGGCGATCCGTCCGCCGCCGAGGTGATCGGTGTGACCGGCGCCGCCAGGGGATACCGGATCAGTACCCGGGCCGCCGCGGCGGGAGCGCGCAGCACCGACACCTTCTTCGTCCGCCAGCCGGGCGGGGCACCCAGCACGACCGAGGTGAGCGAGAACCCCGGCACCGCCTGGCAGGACACCCCGTCGCTGCTGCTCGGCGCCATCACCCAGACGGCACCGGCACTGCTCGACACGTTCGCCCGGGTGACCGGCGACCTGAACCCGATCCACCGCAGCGAACTGGTGGCCCGCCTGGCGGGGCTGCCGGGGCGCATCGTGCACGGGATGTGGACCTCAGCGCTGGGTCAGCGTGCCGCCATCGAACTTGCGGCGGGCGGCTCCGCGAAACGGCTGCGTGACTGGCACATCCGGTTCCTCGCCCCGCTGCTGCCCGGCGCCGAGGTCACCGCCTCCGTCCGCCGCACCGGAGCCGCGCACGGCGACCTGCGCGTGGAGGTCGTCCTGGAGGCCGGCGACACCACCGTCGCGACCGCGGTGGCGACCGTCGCACCGCCGCGCACCGCCTACGTCTTCCCCGGCCAGGGCGTCCAGCAGGTCGGTATGGGCATGGACGGCTACGCCCGCTCACAGGCCGCCCGCGACGTCTGGGAGCAGGCCGACGCGCACTGCCGGCAGGCACTGGGCTTCTCGATCCTGCAGATCGTGCGGGACAACCCGACCACCCTGGTGGCCGGGGTGCCCGGGGACGCCGGTGCCCAGCAGACCTACCGGCATCCCGCCGGGGTGCTGTTCCTGACCCAGTTCACCCAGGTGGCGATGGCCACACTGGCCTGCGCGCAGGTCGCCGAACTGCGCGAACGGGGGGTGTTCGACGAGACCGCGGTCACCGCCGGACATTCGGTGGGTGAGTACAACGCCCTGGCCGCGGTCACCGGCACGCTGCCGCTGCCCGACCTGCTGGAGCTGGTGTTCGCCCGCGGCAGCGCCATGCACGGCCTGGTGCCGCGGGCCGCCGACGGCTCCTCGCAGTACCGGCTCGCGGTGGTGCGTCCGCACCTGGCCGGGCTGGACCACGCCGGGGCCGACGAGCTGGTCCGCGCGGTCGCCGCCGACACCGGTGAGCTGTGCGAGATCGTCAACCACAACCTGAAGGGCAAGCAGTACGCGGTGGCCGGGACGGTCGGGGCACTGCGCGAACTCGAGCGGCGCATCGGTCCGGGCAGCGGCAAGCCGCCGTTCCTGCTGGTGCCGGGCATCGACGTCCCGTTCCACTCCAGTGCGCTGACCGATGGGGTGGTGGCCTTCCGCAGCCACCTCGACCGGCGGCTGCCGGAGACGATCGACCCGGCCGCACTGGTCGGCCGATACGTGCCGAACCTGCACCCGCAGCCGTTCGCCACGACCCGCGACTACGTGTCCGAGGTGCTGCGGGTGTGCGACTCGTCGGCCCTGCGGGACCTGCTCGCGCGGTGGGACGACCTCACCGAGGCGCAGATCGCCCGTACCCTGCTGATCGAGTTGCTCGCCTGGCAGTTCGCGATGCCCGTGCGCTGGATCGAGACCACCGACGTGCTGTGCACCGACCTGGGTGTGCAGCGGGTCGTGGAGGTCGGCGTGGGCACCCAGCCGACGCTGGCCAACCTGTTCAAGGGGGCGCTGGCCCTGGGCTCCCACCGCGGATCCCGGCCGGTGGTGCTGCACGCGGAAGCCGACCTGGCCGAGGTCCTGGAACTGACCGAGGACCCGGTCGTCGAGCACGCCCCGGTCGGGGAGGATGCACCCGAGGCGGAGGTGCTCGAGCGCCCCGCCCCGGCCGCGACTGCGACTGCGGGAACACCCGCGCCGGACCTGCCCGTGACCCACGCCGACGCGCTGGCCGCGCTGGTGGCCGCGCGCACGAGCCTGCGCCCCGAGCAACTGCAGGACGAGTCGATCGAGGACCTGGTCGACGGGGCCTCCAGCCGCCGCAACCAGCTGCTGATGGACCTCGGCAAGGAGTTCGGGGTCTCCGGCATGGACGGCGTCCACGAACTCGCCCTGACGCAGGTGGCCGAGGGGCTGGCCGGCAAGGCTGCCGGCTACCGCTTCCCGGGTCCCGTGCTGCGCACCTGGCTGGACGCCGAGACGGCGGCTGCCCTGGGCCGGGCCGGCGGGACCCCCGCAGCGGTCCCGGCGCGGGTTCGCGACCACTGGGGCCTGGGTGACGGCTGGGCGGCACAGGTGCTGCTGGCCATCGCCCTCGGCTCGCGCGACGGCGCCAGCAAGCGCGGCGGCGAACTGCGCACACTGACCGGCGACACCCCGGCGGCACTCATCGACGCCGCGGTCGAAGCGGTCGCGGCGGCCCGCGGGGTGTCCGTGAACCCGGTCAGCTCCGCTGCCGGTTCCAGCCTGGACGCGGCCGCGGTCGCGGAGGTCACCGGCGCCATCGAGGACCTGCTGGCCGACACGGCCACCACGGTGCTGCGCCGGCTCGAGCGGCTGCCGGCCGCACCGGAACAGTCCGCAGCCCCGACCGGCCCGGACACCCTGACCGTGGAGTACGGAGCGGAGCACGCCGAGCAGATCGCACCGAGCTTCGACCCGAGGCGTCACGTCCATCTGGGTTCGGCCACGACCTGGGCGCGTGCCGAGGTGGACCATCTGGTGCAGGCGGTGGCGGCCGGCCGGCCGCTGGCCGAACTGGCCGGTTCGCTCGACCAGATCGCCGTGCACCGTGACGCCGATCCCCGCATCGCAGCCACCCTGCGCTGGTACGCCGGGCGCGGTGAGGTGTTCGCCGATGCCGCCGACCAGGTGGCCGCCGCGGTGAACGCCGCGTTGACCAGCCACCCCACGGGTATCAGCACCGACCTGGCCCAAGCCCTGGCCGCGCTGCCCAAGCACAGCCCGGACATGCAGCAGTTGGCCCAGGTGGCCGAGCAGTTGCCGCAGCGGCCCGGCCCGTTCGCCGGCGAGGTGGCGCTGGTCACCGGGGCGTCTCCGGGGTCGATCGCCCTGGCCGCGGTCGCCCACCTGCTGCGCGGCGGCGCGACAGTCGTGCTGGTCACCAGCAGCGACGACGAGCGGCGCATCGCGCAGTACCGGGACCTGGAGCGCACCTGCGCCGGGCCGGGTGCCGAACTGCACGTGATCCGCGCGAACCTCGCCTCGTTCACCGACATCGACCGCCTGCAGGAGTGGCTGACCACACCGGCCACGCAGAGCGTCGGCGGCACGACCAAGCAGACCAAGCCGGCCCTGTGGCCGACGCTGGTGCTGCCGTTCGCGGCCGGACCGGCGCTCGGCTCGCTGGCCGACACCGACGCGCACAACGCCGCCACGTTGCGGCTGATGCTGCTGGGCGTGCAGCGTCTGGTCGGTGGGCTGGGGGAGCGGATCCTCGCCGCCGGCCGGACGCCTGCCCGGGTGATCCTGCCGATGTCGCCCAACCACGGCACCTTCGGCGGGGACGGCTCCTACGGCGACAGCAAGGCGGCGCTGGAGACCGTGCTCAACCGCTGGCACGCCGAGCAGTCGGCCTGGGCGGCGGGTACCCGGCTGGTCGCCGCAACCATCGGCTGGGTGCGCGGCACCGGACTGATGGCCGGCAACGACCGGATCGCCGATGCCGCCGGCGAGGCCCTGGGCATCCACGTGTTCACCGCCGAGCAGATGGGGGCGCTGATCGCCGCGGCCTGCACCCCCGAACTGGCGCGATTCACCGAGCAGCCGTGGCGGCTTGACCTGACCGGCGGACTGGCCGGGGCCGGGGACATCAGCGCCGTGATGCGCGACCTGGCCGGGACGGCAACCGGAACTGACCCGGAAACCGACGAGGAGCAGCTGCTGGACGCGCTGCCGGGCGTGCCGTGGGCCTTGGCTTCGGACACCGCCGACTCCTTCGACGTCCAGCCCGCCATCGGGCTGGACGACATGGTCGTGATCGCCGGCATCGCCGAACTGGGGCCGTGGGGTGCCTCCCGGACCCGCTGGGAGGCCGAGGTCGGACCGCTGAGCGCGGACGGGGTGACCGAACTGGCCTGGCGGATGGGACTGATCACCTGGGATCCGCAGGCCGCCGCCTGGCTGGACGAGGACCGGCAGCCGGTCGACGAGGCGCGGGTCCGCGACCTGCTGGACGAGACCGTCGGGCAGCGAGCCGGCCTGCGCGAGTTCGAGACGACCGCCGGGGTCGCGGCGGAGGGTACGTTGCATCTCGCCGAGGTCTACCTCGACGCCCCGGTGTCGATCGCCGGGGTCACCTACCCGGCCGGCACCGCGATCCGGGTCCCCGCGGCCCGGCCCCTGCAGCGGCAGGTCGGCGGGCAGTTCCCCACCGGGGTGGACCCGGTCCGGCACGGCCTGGATCGCAGCGTCGCAGAGTCGATCGACCCGCTGGCGGCCTGGAACCTGGTGGTGTCCGCCGAGGCGCTGGCCGACGCGGGCACGAGTGCCGAGGAGCTCAGCGAGCATGTGCACCCGGGCCGGATCGGCAACGTGCAGGGCACCGGCATGGGCGGTATGGACAGCCTGCACAAGTTGTACGTCGACCCGCTGCTGGGCACCGCCCACGCCAACGACCTGCTGCAGGAGGCGCTGGGCAACGTGGTCAGCGCCCACACCAACCAGAGCCTGCTCGGCGGGTACGGCCCGATGGTCCACCCGGTGGCCGCCTGCGCGACCGCCGCGGTGTCCCTGGAGGAGGCCGTGGACAAGATCCGGGTGGGCAAGGCAGACATCCTGCTCGCCGGCGGCTGGGACGACCTGTCCAGTGAGGGCATCAACGGCTTCGCCGACATGGCCGCCACCGCGGACAACCAGGAACTGCTGGCGGCTGGGATCGGCCCGCGCGGCCACTCCCGGCCGGGTGACCGGCGCCGGGCCGGCTTCGTGGAGTCCCAGGGCGGCGGCAGTTTCCTGGTGATGCGCGGCTCGGTCGCGCTGCGCCTCGGGCTGCCGGTGCGCGCGGTGGTCGCCTACGCGGGCAGCTTCGGCGACGGTCTGCACACGTCCATCCCCGCCCCCGGGCTGGGGGCGCTCAACGCCGCCCACGGTGGCCCCGACTCGCCGCTGGCGCGGGCGTTGCGCGCGCATGGCCTGACCCCCGACGACATCGCGGTGGTCAGCAAGCACGACACCTCGACGCACGCCAACGACCCGAACGAGGCGTTGATCCACGCCACCATCCAGCAAGCCCTGGGTCGTTCCGAGGGGGCACCCCTGCGGGTCGTCTCGCAGAAGTCGGTGACCGGTCACGCCAAGGGTGGCGCGGCCGCCTGGCAGCTGGCCGGACTGTGCGACGTGTTCGCCACCGGGATCGTTCCCGGCAACCGGAACCTGGTGGGCGTCGATCCGCAGGTCACACCCGGCCCACTGGTGGTCGACTACCGGCCGCTGCGCCGGCACGAACCGGTGCGCGCCGCGGTGCTCACCTCGCTGGGCTTCGGGCACGTGTCCGCGCTGGTGGCGCTGGCCCACCCGGCCGTGTTCACCGCGGCGGTGCCGGAGCATCTGCGCGAGGACTACCTGCGGCGCAGCGCTGCCCGCAGACTGCGGGGGCAACGGGCGCTGCTGGCCGCCCGCTACGGGGGCCCGCCGGTGTTCGTGCGCCGCACGCAACGGCCGGCCCGGACCGAGGAGATCGACTTGCTGATTGGAGTGAACGAATGACAGTACGTGGGGTTGGAATGGACATCGTCGACGTGGCGGGGTTCGCCTCGCAGGTCGCCGAGAGTGGCACGGTCTTCGAGGAGCTCGTGTTCACCGCCTATGAGCTCGAGGTGGCCGACCGGCTGCGCGGCAGCCGCCGCGACCAGTTCCTCGCCTCCCGCTTCGCCGTGAAGGAGGCGCTGGTGAAGGCCTGGTTCGCGGCGTTGCCGACCGGCGCGCCCGTGCTGCCGGAGACGGAGACCTGGGCGGGCATCGAGGTTCACAACGACCACCTGGGCCGCCCGCACCTGTCGCTGCTGGACCCGGTGAGCAAGGCGTTCAGCGACTCGATGGGCGAGGTCGCGCTGCACGTCTCGCTGTCGCACGAGACCCTGTTCGCCAGCGCTGTCGTCATCATCGACGACGCGGCGTGAGGTCGTCATGTCCGTGTACGTGTTCCCATCCGCCGATGAGGCGCCGCTGGAACCCCCCACCCCGATGCAGGCGGTCGCCTCGGCGCTCAGCGCCCACATCCCGGGACGCAAAGGAGCCCAGTTCCAGGAACTCGACCTCGCCGACGACGCCGACCGCTCACCGCAGGACCGGGCGGTCGAGGATCAACTGATCGAGGTCGACCGCGAGCTCGGCAGTCAGCAGTGCGGCGTGGTCGTGGGCATCATGACCCACTGGTTCGAGGGTCACACCGGCCCGACCCGACGGGTCTGGCTGGCCGGCGACCCGCGCCGGGCGATGGGCGCGGTATCCCAGGCCGAATGCCGGCGGATCATCGCCGCGTTCGAGTACGCGGCCCGGCACGAGCTGCCGGTGGAGTGGGTGGCGGTCAGCGCCGGGGCGCGGATCTCCATGTCCTCCGGCACCGAGAACATGGACTGGTGCGCGCTGGTCGTCCGGCGCATCCTCGAGTTCACCCAGAGCGGCGGTGAGGTCGTGGTGATCACGGCCGGGGTCAACGTCGGCGCCCAGTCCTACTGGAACTCCGTGGCCACCATGCTCAACCACTGCGCGGGCCTGCTGGTCATGGTCCGTGGCTCAGCCATGGTGCTCACCGGGCGGCGGGCGCTGGCCGCCTCCGGCGGGGTGTCGGAGGCCGACGACACCGACCTCGGCGGCTACGAGCAGGTCATGGGCCCGAACGGGCAGTCCCACCACGAGGCCCTGAGCCTGGATCACGCCTACCGGATCGTGCTGGCCCACCACGACCTGCTGGCCACCACCAGCCGGCCCCGGTACACCAGCGACGGCTGGGACCGCGACGTGTGCGATGCGCCGTACGACGGACGCCTGCCGTTCGCCCGGGTCGGCGAGGTGCTGGACCCGGCCAGCAACCCGTCGCGCAAGACCGCCTTCGAAATCCGGCCGGTCATGGCGGCGATCATGGATCAGGACGCCCCGATGCTGGAACGCTGGCGTGACCAGCGCGGCGCGCAGGGGGCCGTGGTGTGGGACACCCGGATCGGAGGTCGCTCGGCGACCATGATCGGCATCGAGTCCCACCACCGTCCCGAGGCCGACGGCGACGGGCCCGGCCAGGGGCAGAACTGGTGGGCCGCGGCCACCCTGTACCCGGCCGCGTCGAAGAAGATCGCCCGCGCGATCAACCACGCCAGCGGTCGCCGACCGGTGGTCGTACTGGCCAACCTGGCCGGTTTCGACGGCAGCGCATGGTCGCTGCGCGGCAGTCAGCTGGAGTTCGGCGCCGAGATCGCCCGGGCCGTGGTGAACTTCGTCGGGCCGATCGTGGTGGTCGTGATCGGCCGGTTCCACGGCGGGGCGTACGTGGTCTTCAACAAGACGCTCAACGACAACCTCCGGATGCTGGCGGTGGAGGGGACCAAGGTGTCGGTCATCGGTGGTTCCGCCGCCGCGGAAGTGGTGCTGACCCGGCAGGTGCGGGCGCGGGCGGGTGAACTGGCCGGTGACACTGCACCCACCCCGGCGCAATTGCGGCAAGCCCGCGCCGAGGTCGCCGGGCAGTTCGACGACGTGCACAGCGTGGACCGGGCCTTCGAGGTGGGCTCGGTGGACGCGGTCGTCCGGGCATCCGAACTGCGCCCGGCTGTGATCGGGGAGTTGCAGGCGGCGGCGGTTGCGCAGCTGGTGAGCTGAGTGGAGGTGGTTGGGTGCCGGTAGCCCGGCGCCGACGCACTACTGGGACAGGGCCACGGCGCGCAGGTAGGCGCGGGCGAGCCGCTTGGTCTCCTCCACGACGACTGTGTTGAGGCTGCCGTCCTGCACCGACAGATTCAGCAGGGTTTGACACGTCTCCACCAGCACGACCGCCACCTCGTAGCGCTGTTCCTGGTCCAGATGCGGGGTCAGCGCGGCGAGGAGTCTGGCCACCGAGGCGGCGATGGCCGCGGTGTTCTCCGACGCCCTCCGGCGGGTCGCCGAGGTGGAGCGCATCGCGGCGTGCACAGCCGGTCGCCACGGGTGGTCGGCCCACTGCTGGGCGAACACCTCGATCAGGTCACCCAGTTCCTGCTGCCAGTCGCTCGACGGGAAACTCGGTGCGGCCCCGTCGATGGCCGTCACCAGGAACTCGGTGTCCTGG
>DAOMFH010000042.1:0-11584 GCA_035429705.1 Actinomycetota bacterium | reverse complement strand
ACGGCGCCCAGACGATCACCGACGAGTTCATCTCCAGCGGCGAGCAGAAGTGGGGGCAGTTGTCCGGCATCGGCATGCTGCTGCCCCACGGCTATGAGGGGCAGGGCCCGGACCACTCCTCGGCGCGCGTCGAGCGGTACCTGCAGTTGTCCGCTCAGAACAACATGACCGTGGCGATGCCCAGCACCCCGGCCAGTTACTTCCACCTGCTGCGCTGGCACACCCTGGCTCCGCACCACAAGCCCCTGATCGTGTTCACGCCCAAATCCATGCTGCGGCTCAAGGCCGCCACGTCGAAGGCGCAGGACTTCACGTCCGGCTCATTCCGTCCGGTGATCCCGGACGACACGGTCGACCCGGCCGCTGTCCGCAAGGTGCTGCTGTGTGCCGGCAAGGTGTCGTGGGACCTGATCGCAGGGCGGGCGAAAGCGGGCCGGGAGGATGTCGCCATCGTGCGCCTCGAGCGGCTCTACCCGCTGCCCGGCAACGAGATCCGCGACATCCTGGCGGACTACCCAGCCGATGCCGAACTCGTCTGGGTGCAGGAGGAGCCGATGAACCAGGGCGCCTTCCAGTACATCTCGGTGAATCTGCCCGAGTTCCTGGACGGTCGGCCGATCGGCCGGGTGTCCAGGGCACCGTCGGCGTCGCCGGCCACCGGCTCGCACAAGGCCCACGAGATCGAGCAGGCGGCGGTGGTCGCTGAGGCGATCGGCGGCTGATGTACGACAGCGACCGCGGCATCGAAGAACTGCTGCGCAGGCGACACGGCGAGCAGTTCACCATCGAGTGGCTCGCCGACCACCTGCGCGTGTACGTGGACCTGCACCCCGACGACGAGGACTTCGTCGAACGCCTGGCCACCTGGCTGGCCCGCGACGACGAGGACTGAACGCCCGGACTCGCGGGGGTGGTCGACCCGTTGGGGCGGGCACCGCGAGCGCCGCCCGATCGCTCACTTGGGTCTGCCCAGACCCGCACCACCACCGCTGGGCGAATGCCGGATCAGGCGGTCAGCACCAGTTTGCCGCGCACATCCCCGGCGGCCAGCCGCCCGAACGCCCCACGAGCGTCCGCCAGCGGGTACTCCGCGTCGATCGGTGGCCGAAGCCCGGTCGCCTCGCACATGTCGATCAGGCGGCGCAGTTCAGCAGCGGTGCCCATCGTCGAACCGATCACGCTCAACTGCCGGAAGTACACGTGGGCCAGTTCCGCCGGCGGCTGCGCACCGGTCGTGGCCCCGCTGACGACCAGCCGGCCACCGGGACGCAGACTGCGCACCGAGTGCGACCAGGTGGCCTGCCCCACCGTCTCGATCACCAGGTCCACCCGATGCGGCACCTTCTGGCCGGGGTCGAGCGCGGCGTGTGCCCCCATCTCCAGCGCGAACTCGGCCTTGTCCCTGGTCGTCGCCCAGACCCGCGCGCCGGCCTGCCTGGCCAGCATGATCGCCGCGCTGGCGACCCCGCCGCCCGCACCCTGCACCAGCACCGTCTCCCCCGGGCGCAGACCCCCGCGGGTGAACAGCATCCGGTAGGCCGTCAGCCACGCGGTCGGCAGGCACGCCGCCTCCGGGAACGACAGGGAGCTCGGCTTGGGGATCAGGTTTTCCCGCGGCACCGCGACCCACTCGGCGAAGGTCCCCTGGTGCTTCTCGCTGAGCAACGTGCGACCCGGGTCGAGCGTTTCGTCACCGCCGCCGGCGGCCGGTGAGCCGATCACCGAGTGCACGATCACCTCCCGGCCCGAATCGTCAACCCCCGCGGCGTCGCAGCCGAGGATCATCGGCAGGGCCGACTCCCGCAGACCCACCCCGCGCAGGCTCCACAGGTCGTGGTGGTTCAGCGATGCGGCCTTCACCTGCACCGCCGTCCAGCCGGGCGGCACCTGCGGGGCGGGGCGCTCGCCCACCTCCAGTCCGCTCAAGGGGTCGTCGGAGTCGAAGCCGGTGGCGAAGGCAGCAAGCATGGCCGTCACGATAGATCATGTGATCTCCTTCGGAAGCGACAACCACAGCGGAGTGCACCCGGAAGTCATGGCCGCCCTGGCGGCGTGCAACTCGGGTCATGCGGGTGCCTACGGCGACGACCCCTGGACGCGGGAGGCCGAGCAGGCCCTGCGGGCGGAGTTCGGCGCCGACAGCGTGATCGCGCTGGTGGCCAACGGCACCGGCGCCAACCTCATCTCACTGCAGGCCTGTCTTCCCCGTCCCTGGGATGCGGTCGTGTGCTCGGAGGTCGCGCACGTCAACGTCGACGAGGGCGGCGCTCCCGAGCGGATCCTGGGCTCGAAGCTCGTGGCGCTGGCCAGCCCCGACGGACGCATCCGGCCGGAGCAGCTGGCGGCCACGTGCGAGCGGCTCGGCGACGAGCACGCGGTGCAGCCGAAGGTCGTCACGCTCACCCAGTCCACCGAGTACGGGACGGTCTACAGTCCGCAGCAGGCCATGGCCCTGGCTGCCGAGGCACGCCGGCTCGGGATGCTGGTGCATGTCGACGGGGCTCGGTTGGCCAATGCCGCAGTCGCCCTGGGCTGCGGGCTCGGTGAGGCCGCTGCGATGTTCGACGCGGACGTGGTCAGTGTGGGCGGGACCAAGAACGGCCTGCTGGGCGCCGAGGCGGTGGTGATCCGCAACCCCGGTCTCGGCGATCAGGTCAAGTGGATCCGCAAGGCCACCACCCAGCTCATCAGCAAGCACCGCTATCTGGCGGCCCAGTTCCTGGCCATGCTCACCGACGACCTGTGGCGGCGCAACGCGTCGCACGCCAATGCCATGGCCGCGCATCTGGCCGCCGGGCTGTCCTCAGCGGGGGTTGCCGTGACCCAGCCGGTGGAGGTCAACGCGGTCTTCGCGAGGCTGCCCGGCGCGGAAGAACTCATGCGGGAATACCACTTCTACCCATGGCTCGGTCCGGACGAGGTGCGCCTGATGTGCTCCTGGGACACCACCGAGGCGGAGGTCGACGCGTTCATCGCGGCTGTCGGGACCCACCTGGGGTAGTTCTCCGGCTGTGGTCAGGCGCACCCCGGTCTCGCCGCCGGACATCCCCCTGGGTACCGTGCGAGCCAAGTGAGGAAGGGCCACAGACCATGGACGACACGATTCAGCAGCACAAGTTCCAGCTCACCGAGGACCAGATCCCCACGACCTGGTACAACATCATCCCGGACCTGCCGGCACCGCCTCCGCCGCCGCTGCACCCGGGGACCATGCAGCCGGTCGGGCCCGAGGACCTCGCGCCGCTGTTCCCCATGGCCCTCATCGAGCAAGAGGTGACCTCGCAGCGATACGTCGACATTCCCGGAGGGGTGCTCGACGTGTATCGGCAGTGGCGGCCCACCCCCCTGTTCCGCGCCCGCCGGCTCGAGCAGGCCCTGGGTACGCCGGCCCGCATCTACTACAAGTACGAGGGCGTCTCGCCGGCTGGCTCACACAAGCCCAACACCGCCGTCCCGCAGGCCTACTACAACGCCCGGGAGGGTGTCACCAAACTCACCACTGAGACCGGCGCCGGGCAGTGGGGAACGGCGCTGGCCTTCGCGTGCGCCCTGTACGACCTCGAGTGCGAGGTGTGGCAGGTCGGGGCCTCCTACGACTCCAAGCCGTACCGGCGGCTGATGATCGAGGCCTTCGGCGCGACGGTTCACCGTTCCCCGTCCGAGTTGACCGAGGCGGGCCGCACACTCGGTGCCGACCCGGCCAACCAGTCCGGGTCGCTGGGGATCGCCATCTCCGAGGCGGTGGAGGTCGCCGCCCAGAGTCCGCAGATCCGCTACGCCCTCGGTTCGGTGCTCAACCACGTCCTGCTGCACCAGACGGTGATCGGCGAGGAGGCGCTGCTGCAGATGGCCATGGCCGGGGACACGCCCACCCACATCGTGGGATGCACCGGCGGCGGCTCGAACTTCGCCGGCCTGTCGTTCCCCTTCCTGCGCGAGAAGCTCGCGGGCAACCAGGCCCCGGAGATCGTCGCTGCCGAGCCGGCCAGTTGTCCGTCGCTGACCCGCGGCGTCTACGCCTACGACTTCGGTGACACCGCCGGCATGACCCCCTTGATGAAGATGCACACGCTCGGACACGACTTCGTGCCCGACCCCATCCACGCCGGGGGTCTGCGCTACCACGGGATGGCGCCGCTGTTGAGCCACGTCTACGAACTCGGGCTGATGAGCGCCGAGGCGGTTCCGCAGACCGAGTGCTTCGCGGCCGCGGTTCAGTTCGCCCGCACCGAGGGGATCGTGCCGGCACCGGAGGCCAGCCACGCCTTGGCCGTGGCCGTCCGACAGGCCCAGCAGGCCCGGGAGACCGGTGAGGAGACCGTCATCCTGACGGCACTGTCCGGGCACGGCCACTTCGACCTCGCCGCCTACGACGACTACCTCAACGGCCGGATGGTCGACGAGGATGTCACCGACGAGCGACTCGCGCAGGGTCTGGTGACACTGCCGGAGGTTCCGGTCGGCTGACCGGGCAGTTGCCCGCACGGTCGCACCGCGGGGTGCGGGCAACTGAGCCTGGCTACAGCCGTGCCACCCCATCCGCCCGGGCAGCGGCGGCGACGGCCTCCGCGACATGGCTGCCCACCCGATGGTCGAACACCGACGGCACGATGTAGTCGGGCCTGACCTCATCACCGACCAACTCGGCGAGGGCGTCGGCCGCGGCCATCTGCATGCTGGGCGTGATCCGCGTGGCCCGTACGTCCAGCGCACCACGGAAGACACCGGGGAAGGCCAGGACGTTGTTGATCTGGTTGGGGAAGTCGCTGCGCCCGGTGGCCACGACAGCCGCGTACTTGCCGGCGAC
Organism: Actinomycetota bacterium; assembly: GCA_035429705.1. GTDB lineage: Bacteria > Actinomycetota > Actinomycetes > S36-B12 > UBA10799 > JADKAV01. Next base: position 6,777 of record DAOMFH010000042.1, on the reverse strand, counting down.
GGCCGGGTCGACCTCCGGGGTCGGGTTGGCCAGCGCGAACACGATCGCGTTGTCGGCCATGCCGGCCACGGCACTCTCCGGGATCGACCCGCCGGAGACCCCGATGAGCACATCGGCGCCCTCCAGTGCCTGGTCCAGCTGACCAGCGAGCGCCCGCGGATTGGTGCGGGCGGCCAGGTCGGCCTTGATCACGGTCAACCCCTCGCGCGCGGGTCCGAGCAGACCCTGTGAGTCGCACACGCACAGGTCCTTCACCCCCGCCGCGAGCAGCATGTTGGTCACCGCGACGCCGGCAGCACCTGCCCCTGAGACGACCACCCGCATCTGGGCGAACGTCCGGCCGGTCAGCCGGGCTGCCGACTCCAGGGCGGCGATGACCACGATCGCGGTGCCGTGCTGGTCGTCGTGGAAGACCGGGATGTCCAGTCGCTGCTGCAAGCGGGTCTCGACATCGAAGCAGCGCGGCGCGGAGATGTCCTCCAGGTTCACACCTCCGAAGGCAGGCGCGATCCGCACGATCGTCTCGACTATCTCGTCGGTGTCGGTCGTGTCCAGACAGATCGGCACCGCGTCCACACCGCCGAACTCCTTGAACAGCAGTGCCTTGCCCTCCATCACCGGCAGGGCGGCGGCCGGACCGATGTCGCCGAGGCCCAGCACCGCGGTGCCGTCGGACACCACGAGAACGGAGTTGGACTTCCATGTGTAGTCGAATACCAGTTCCGGACGCTGCGCGATCGCCTCCGATACCCGTGCCACCCCCGGCGTGTAGGCCAGTGCCAGTCCGGCGCCGTCGCGGATGCGCACGCTCGGGCGCACCTCGATCTTGCCGCCCCGGTGCAAGGGGAATGCTGGGTCGTTGTCTAGATCCACGGGTCAACCTCGTTCTCTGCGATGCGGTGTCATCTTTCCATAGGCACTTGGGCACAATGGTGGGCAGTTGTCCGAGAGGGATCCCATATGAGTCTGCGCCGACGGGCGTCCGCGGCTGCCATTGCCACCACGCTGGCGGCCAGCGCAGTGCTGTCGGGCTGTCAGCGACCCCCGGCTCCGCAGGCCGCCACGACGTCCTCGCCCAGCCCCTTGAGCGGCCTGGCGGCGAAGGTGCCCGAAGGCATCCGCGCCGACGGAGTGCTGACCATCGGGATCGACCCCAGCTACCCCCCGATGGAGTACCTGCAGCGCGGCGAGGCCATCGGCGCGGACCTCGATCTCATGAGCGCCGTGGCGGACCGGCTCGGATTGCGCCCCCAGTTCGTCGAGGACGCCTACGCACTGCTGGTGCCGGGGGTGGCGGCCGGCCGCTACGACACCGCGATCTCCGCATTGACGGTCGACGACCACGACCTGCAGAACGTCAGCATGGTCACCTATTTCGAGGCCGGGTCTCAGTTGGCCGTGCGCCCTCCGGCGAAGAAGCGGTTCGGGCCGCGCAACCTCTGCGCCCGCAAGGTCACAGTCCTGGACGGCAGCGTGCAGCACTCCCAGTTGACCGCGGCGTCCGCGAACTGCACGGAGAACAAGAAGAAGCCCATCAGGATCCTGACATTCCAGCAGCAGGCACCGGCCACGCAGGCGGTCATCGACGGCAAGGCCTACGGGACGCTGGCCGACTCAGCGGTGATCGAGAACGCGGTCGCGGATTCCAACGGAGCCCTGGTGACCAACGGCAAGGCGTTCGAGGTGTCGCCCTATGGGATCGCCGTTGCCAGCGAGCGCAAGCAACTCGCCCGGGTGGTCCGGCTGGCGCTGAAGGAACTGATGCACGACGGGACCTACGCCCAGATCCTGGATCGGTGGCACATCTCGCACGGCGGCATCACCGACCCACAGGTCCTCACCCGACGGGACATCGTCACGCCCCCGCCCCTGATCCCCTCGCCCAGCACACCCCCCAGCACCTCCCCCTCGCCGACTGCGACGCTCTAGCCGGGCGGTCCCGGCGCGACCGGGCAGGGTGCGTGGCGTTAGCCTCGCGGCTATGCAGTCCCCTGAGGTCGTGCTCACGGTACCGGCCGAGAGTTCCTTCGTATCGCTGGTCCGGACCGCGACCGCGGCGATCTCGGCTCAGGCCGACTTCACCCTCGACGCGCTCGACGATCTGCAACTCGCCGTCGCCGAGGCCTGCGCCCTGGTAATCGCGGACACCCCCGCCGGGGCGGACCTCACAGTGGGGTTCCAGGTTCTGGGCGGGCAGGTCAGGGTGGATCTCGCCGCCGCCTCCGTCAGCGGCAGGCCAGTCGGAACCGGCACGTTCGCCTGGACGGTGCTCACGGCGCTGGTGGACCGGGTCCGCACCGATGTGCGGGACGGCGTCCTGCACATCGAGTTGTTCGCGCACGGGGTCGGGCCGGTGGACCCGTGACGGGCTCCACGCCGCGATCCGGCGGCTGGTCCGGGCAGGACCGCGCGCGCGAGCGGGACCTTTTCAGCCGCCTCGCCGTTCTTGCCGAGGACGATCCGCAGCGCAGGGAGGTGCGCGACGAGTTGGTGACAATGCACCTCGCACTGGTCCACCACCTGGCCCACCGCTTCCGTGATCGTGGCGAACCGCACGATGACCTCGTCCAGGTCGGCACCATCGGCCTGATCAAGGCCGTGGACCGGTTCGATCCGGATCGCGGCGTCGAGTTCTCCACGTATGCCACCCCCACCGTACTGGGGGAGATCAAGCGGCACTTCCGCGACAAGGGCTGGTCGGTGCGGGTTCCGCGCCGCCTGCAGGAGTTGCGGATGTCCATCACCCGCGCGACCGGCGAACTGACGCAGGAACTGGGCAGATCACCGACTGTCAAGGAACTGGCCCTCCAACTCGAACTGACCGAGGAGGACGTGCTGGAGGCTCTGGACGCGGCTCAGTCCTACAGCGCCCTTTCGATCGACGGGACGGGCGGCGCCGGGTCCGAGGACGACGGCGCGGCCCTGGTGGACACGCTGGGCGCCGACGACAGCGCCCTGGAACACGTGGAGTACCGGGAGACGCTACGGCCCCTGCTGGCGGCGTTGCCGCAACGGGAGCGGCACATCGTGCTGCTGCGCTTCTTCCACAACAAGACCCAGTCGCAGATCGCCGAGGAGGTGGGGGTGTCGCAGATGCACGTCTCCCGGTTGCTGGGCAAGGCCCTGGCTACACTGCGCGGCGCGATGGGACCGGACGCCTGACCTGACCCGGCCCTTAGGCAGAGGGAAGCACTGATTAGTCACGCCCTGGCTGCAACGTTCCTGGCAGCGCGATCCGCGGCCCCCACATCTGGCGACATGGCAACAGCCATGACACAAGACCTGGGCAACCACATCCCGCACCGCCAGCCCCGTTTCGCACGCAGCAGCATCAATCAGCGATTCCCTAGTCGAGCAGGTCCGCGCCGGTCGCTGGGCGCATCGCTGTGACCAGACCCAGGACGCACACCAGCGCGATGACCACCCCGACGACCACCGCGGCGCCGTTGCCCTCCCAGAACACCCACGCCGAGAGCAACCCGAACACCTGGGCGAGGACCATGGGGGTGCGAGCCAACCGACTGCGCCGCCACATCCCCCGGGCGATCAAGCCCAATCCTGCGGCGAACAGCAGGTAGACCACGACCTCGGCCACCGGCGAGGCGCCCGTGTTGGTGCCACGCGTGTTGAACGATGCGATCCCCACGCCCACTGCGAACAGGAAGATTGCGATCGCCTCGGTCCCGGCGACGACGGCAGCCTGCCGAGCCGGCGTAAGTCCCTGCCCCACGAATCGAATCTACCGGTCGATACGGTTGGTCGGGTGCGAGGCCTGCTCGTGGTCAACCCCAAAGCGACCACAACCAACGATGTGATCCGGGACGTTCTGATCAGCGCGCTGGCCGACAAGTTCCATCTCGAGGTGGTCACCACGACTCACCGCGGTCATGCCCGCGAACTGGGTGCCCGGGCGCGCGCGGAGGAGATGGACTGCATCCTGACCCTCGGGGGGGACGGGACGGTGCACGAGGTGGTCAACGGCCTCCTGGCCGAAGGACCCGCGACCGGCCTGCCGGTGCTGGGCACAGTCCCCGGCGGCAGCGCCAATGTGTTCGCGCGGGCACTCGGCTTCCCGCAGGACGCGGTCGAGTCGACCGGCAGATTGCTGCGCGCCATGCGCGACGGCAAGACCCGCACCATCAGCCTTGGCGCGTACGAGCAGTCCTACTTCACGTTCACAGCCGGACTCGGCATCGACGCCGAGATCATGCAGCGCATGGAGGCAGCCCGGGCGGACGGCAAGGGCGCCACGCCCACCCGGTACCTGGCCACCACACTTCGCCAGTTCTTCGGCGGGACCGACCGGAAGTCGCCGTCATTGATCCTGCACCGCGAGGGCGAGGCGCCGGTCGAGGGGGTGTTCCTGGCCATCGTGCAGAACACCTCGCCATGGACGTACTTCGGCGCGCACCCGGTCAACCCCTCGCCGCGGGCCTCGTTCGAGACCGGCCTGGACCTGTGGGCAACCCGGTCACTGGGTGTGCCGCATGCACTGCGCATGGGAACACGCATGCTCCGGAGCCGGGACCGCGGCCGTCCCAAGGGGATCGTCGCCTGGCACGATCAGGCGGAGTTCCGCATCACGGCGACCCGCCCAACGCCCATGCAGGTGGATGGGGAGGTCGTCGCCGACGTCACGGACGTCGTGTTCCGCTCGGTCCCCCGGGCACTGCGGGTTTACGTTCCGTGAGGCCCTGGGACACGGTCTGCCGGGCCTTCGCAGGAGGTATCCGCCCCGGTCGGTAGCGGATGTGATGCAGAACACACCACCGTGACCAGACTTATACCGCACAAGGCTTGTGAATCCGTGTCGTGTATGTGAATCTGAAATCGCTGGAGCACAAGATACGCCACAGCAGACCGCCGGTAAGCACCACCCCCCGTTGTCACGGGGTTCGGGTGCCTCACCGGCCCCGTCGGCTACCCAGGGGGGGCAGCCCGAGACCTAGGAGGTAACGCATGGACTGGCGCGCGGAAGCTGCCTGCCGTGACGAGGATCCCGAACTGTTCTTCCCCCTCGGGGATGCCGGGCCCGCACTGCTGCAGATCGACGAGGCCAAGGCCGTGTGCAGCCGATGCACCGTACTCACCGAGTGCCTGACCTGGGCTCTCGAGTCCGGCCAGGATGCCGGAATCTGGGGCGGAATGTCCGAGGCGGAGCGCCGCACCCTGCGCCGCCGCAGCGCCCGCACTGGCGTCGCCCTGGGCTACCAGCACTGACCTTCGTACGCGGACCGGCCGGCTCCTGTCGGCCGGTCCGCTGCTGTCTCAGCGAGAAGTCGGAACCACCAGATCGACGGTCGCAACCGTGCCGCGGCCGCCCACCCCCGGCTCCCAGCTCAGCGACCCGTGCAACTCGTCACGGACCAGGGTCTCCACAATGCGCAGCCCCAGCCGGGCGTGAGTCCGGGGATCGAACCCGGCCGGCAGCCCCGGCCCGTCGTCCACCACGCTGACCCGCAGGCGCCGGCCGCGCCGCTCGGCGGTCAGCAGGATGTGCCCGCCTCCCACCGCCTGACCACCGTGTTCCGAGGCATTCTGCAGCAACTCCGCTACGACCAGCGCCAGAGAGGTGGCGATCGAGCCGGGCAGGATTCCGGCCTGTCCCTCCCGCCGCACGACGACCCCGGCGGCAAGGTCGGCGACCATCGCCACGAGTCGGTCGGCCACATCGTCGAACTCGACGGCGTCGGCATCGGCCCTCGACAGAGTCTCGTGCACCAACGCGATGGCACTGACCCGACGCACCGACTCGTCCAGGGCAGCCCGGGCCGACTCGTCCTGCAGCCTGCGGCCCTGCATGCGCAGGAGTGCCGCCACGGTCTGCAAGTTGTTCTTCACGCGGTGGTGGATCTCGCGGATCGCGTTGTCCTTGGTCAGCAGTGCCCGCTCGCCACGCCGCAGATCGGTGACATCCCGGATCAGCAACAACGCGCCCGTTCGCACCCGATCGGCCCGCAGCGGGATCGCCCGGATGGAGACCGTGACCTCCGCGACCTCGATGTCCACACTGCCCGCACCACGTCCGGACAGCAGGATTCCGATCGACTCGTCGACCGGCCCGGTGCGCGCAGCGAGTCGCCGCACCTCCTGCTCCAGCACCCGACCGGCCAGGTCGGGCATCACCCCCATCCGGCGGAACGCGCTGCGGGCATTGGGCGAGGCGAACGTGACCATTCCCTGGGCATTGAGCCGGATGAGTCCATCACCGACCCGCGGCGGCGTCGATGAGTCTTGCATCCCGTGTACCGGGAACACCCCGCTGGCCAGCATCCCGGCCAGCACATCGGCGATCTCCCGGTAGGTCCGCTCCAGTTCGCCGGGCTCCCGCGGCGACAGACCACTCCGGCGGGCGATCACCGCGATGATCCGTTCACCGTGATGCACCGGGATCGCCTCCGGGCCGACCGAGAGCAGCGAGTCCGGGCTCAGGCGATCGCGCACGATCCGTGGGGTGTGGAAGGCCCGTTCAACCTCCGGCAGTCGACCCTTGGCCGCGAAGCTCCCCACGACATCTTCGGGGTACACCGTCGGTCCGGTACTGGGACGCACCTGGGCGACTGCGACGAACCCGGCCCCGTTCCAGGTCGGCAGCCACATCACCAGATCGGAGAAGGACAGGTCGGCCAGCAACGTCCAGTCCGCTATGAGCAGGTGCAGGTACGCGATCTCATCGCCGGTGAGGTCGGTGCGCTCACGGGCGAGCCGGTCCAGATCCACCATCCTCCGACACTAGCGACGTACCGCCCGGGCGCGGTCCCGAAGGGCCCGACCCAC
>DAOMFH010000041.1:0-11699 GCA_035429705.1 Actinomycetota bacterium | reverse complement strand
CAGGCCGAGGCGCTGCGCAGCCAGGCTGAACGGATGCGGGCCAAGGCGACCAAGGCCCGCCAGGCCCAGACGATGCTGCGCCGCGCCGACGCCCTCGAGGCGGGGGTCGAGCCGCAGCGACAGTCCGAGCGAACCGCCGCCCTGCGGCTGCCCGACCCGCACCCGTGTGGCCGGGTTCCGCTGACGGCGGAGGAACTGTCGAAGTCCTACGGGTCGCAGGAGGTGTTCGTCGACGTCGATCTGGCGGTCGACCGGGGCGCCCGCGTGGTCGTCCTGGGACTCAACGGTGCCGGCAAGACCACGTTGTTGCGCATCCTCGCCGGCGAACTGGTGCCCGAGACCGGACAGGTGATTCCCGGTCACGGGCTGGTGATCGGCTACTACGCACAAGAGCACGAGACCCTGGCCGCCGATCGCAGCGTCCTGGAGAACCTCATCAACAGCGCCCCGCAACTGGCCGACACTGAGGCGCGATCGGTGCTGGGGCGGTTCCTGTTCAGCGGTGACACCGTGTTCCAGCCGGCGGGCACGCTCAGCGGGGGTGAGAAGACCCGGCTCGCGCTGGCCTGCCTGGTGGTCTCCGGGGCGAACGTCCTGCTTCTCGACGAACCCACGAACAACCTGGATCCCGCTTCGCGCGAGGAGATTCTGGCGGCGCTGCGCGACTATGAGGGGGCAGTGGTGCTGGTGACCCACGATCCGGGCGCAGTGCTCGCCCTGGATCCGGAGCGGGTGCTGCTGTTGCCCGATGGGGCCGAGGACCTGTGGAACGAGGATTACGTCGAACTGGTGTCGCTCGCGTGACCCGGGTGGGCCAGGGCGACTGCTCCTTCGCGGCGCAGACCACTGGCGCACCCCATCGCTGCGACTTGCTGCCCGTATTAGAGTCTGGGTGTAGCGAAAAGCCTGGACCAGTTCAGTGGAGGATGACCCGCACATGAGTGAGACGAACAAGGGCCGCAGGATCACCGGAGCGGAACGTCAGGCTCTGACCAAGGACATCGTGGACAAGTACACGCAGGGAGCGAGCATCCGGCAGTTGGCTGAGGAGACAGGCCGGTCCTACGGATTCATCCACCGGCTGCTGGTCGAGTCCGGGACCACGCTGCGCGGCCGCGGCGGTTCCCGCGGGCAGGGCGAATAGCCGGCAGCGGCCGCATCACATGCGCAGGTGTGGCGGCGGGGGAGGGAATCTTTGACCGCCCCGCGCAGTTCACCCATCGGGGCGGCGCCGATGCCACCCCGGGTTTGGGGACAGCATGTCGATGATGCGGCCGCACTCGGCGATGCGTTCGTTCGCCCGCGACGACAGCGTGGCCAGCCACCGGCTGGCACCGGGCACGGTCCGGCGGATCATGCGATACGCCCGGGCGTATCGGCGGCTCATCGCCGGATTCCTGGTCCTGCTGGTTCTCGATTCGTTGCTGGTGGTCGCCCAGCCGCTGCTGTTCCGCCGCATCGTGGACGAAGGGATCACACCCGGTAACGCCGCGGTGGTCACCGGCAGCGCGCTGCTCGTCGCGTTGCTGGCCGTGGTCGACGCCGCGGTCGGGCTGGTGAGCCGCTGGCAGTCGGCCCGGATCGGGGAGGGACTGATCTACGACCTGCGCACCGAGGTGTTCAGCCACGTGCAGCGTCAGCCGATCGCCTTCTTCACGCGTACACAGACCGGCGCGCTGGTCTCGCGGCTGAACAGCGACGTGATCGGCGCGCAGCAGGCTTTCACGTCGACGCTGTCCGGGGTGCTGGGAAACGTGATCAGCCTGGTCATCGTGCTGGTCACCATGCTCGCCCTGTCATGGCAGGTCACCGTGGCGTCGCTGCTGCTGGTGCCGCTGTTCGTACTGCCCGCCAAGTGGATGGGACGCAGGCTGGCCGCGCTCACCCGGCAGCAGATGCAGTTGAACTCCGACATGAGCAGTCAGATGACCGAACGCTTCAACGTCGCCGGTGCGCTGCTCACGAAACTGTTCGGCCGGCCGCAGCAGGAGGATGAGGCATTCTCGGCCCGGGCCGCGCGGGTGCGTGACATCGGGGTGCAGATCGCGATGGCCAACCGCTACTTCTTCACCGCCCTGACCCTGGTGGCCGCCATGGCCACAGCCCTCGTCTACGGTCTCGGCGGGAATCTGGTGATCGTCGGGACGTTGTCGCTGGGAACCCTGCTGGCCCTGACCGGTCTGCTGGCGCAGCTGTACGGCCCGCTCACCTCGCTGAGCAACGTCCGGGTCGATGTCATGACGGCTCTGGTCAGCTTCGAGCGGGTCTTCGAGGTGCTCGACCTGCCGCCGCTGATCCAGGAACGCCCCGGTGCGGTCGACCTGCCGACTCGTCCGGTGAGTGTGCGCTTCCGGGATGTCGACTTCCACTACCCGGCAGCCTCCGAGGTGTCGCTGGCTTCGCTCGAGTCGGTCGCGGTGGAAGAGGCCCGATCAAGCGAGCAGATCCTGTACGGGGTCGACTTCGAGGTGCCCGCCGGTGGGATGGTCGCCCTCGTGGGGCCCAGCGGTGCGGGCAAGACGACGATCACGCAACTGGTGGCCCGGCTCTACGACGTGGACTCCGGCGCCGTGGAGATCGATGGGACGGACGTGCGCGACGTACGGCTCGACTCACTGCACGCCACCGTGGGGTACGTGACCCAGGACTCCCACATGTTCCACGACACCATCGAGGCGAACCTGCGGTTCGCCGCCCCCGACGCGACCCTGGCGCAGATCTGGTCGGCCTGCGAGGATGCGCAGATCGCCGAGTTGATCCGCAGCCTGCCCGATGGTCTGAACACGGTGGTGGGCGATCGCGGATACCGGCTGTCCGGCGGTGAGAAGCAGCGCCTGGCGATCGCCCGGCTGCTGCTCAAACGCCCGGGCGTGGTCGTGCTGGACGAAGCCACCGCACACCTGGACAGCGAGAACGAGCGAGCGGTGCACGCCGCGCTGTCGGCCGCGCTGGTGGGGCGCACCTCGCTGGTGATCGCGCATCGGTTGTCGACGGTGCGCGACGCCGACCTGCTGCTGGTGGTGGAGCACGGGCGCATCGTGGAGCGGGGACGGCACGCGGACCTTTTGGCGCAGGGCGGCGTCTACTCGCGGCACTACGCCCAGTTCAGCCGGGCGGCCTCACAGTGACCGGGTCGCCCCGCCGTCGATCGTGACCAGCGAGCCGTTGATGTAGGAGGCGGCCGGGGAGAGCAGGAACGCCGCCAGCCGGCCGAACTCGGGGGGTTCCCCGTAGCGGCGCAGCGGGATGGTCGCCTCGCGCCGGCGCCGCACGGACTGCGGATTGCCCTGCCGGGCGTCCTGCGCGAAGACGTTGTCGGTGGCGATACGGCCGGGCAGGACCCCGTTGACCCGGATCCCCTGCGGTCCGAGTTCGTCGGCCAGGTCCTTAACCACCATCGCCAGGCCGGGCCGCAGCCCGTTGGACAGGGCCAGACCGGGGATCGGCGACCGGGCCGAACTGGACAGGACGAAGAGGATGCTGCAACCGGCGCCGGGTGGATGGTCATGCGCGGTGGTCCCCGAGGCGGTGGCCCGCGCAATCCGCAGACCTCCCAGGAACACCGTCTCGAAGGCCTGTCGCCAGGCAGCCTCCGACGTGGTCATCGGGCTGCCGGGCGGGGGGCTGCCGGCACTTATCAGCGCGCCGTCGAGCCGCCCGAAGCGGGCCAGCGCGGCCGCGGTGGCGATCTCCGAGGTGGTCTCGCCGGCCAGATCGGCCGCGATCCCCACCGCCCGGTCCGGCCCCAGCGTCTCCACGGCGTCGGATAGCGTCGCCTGGTCGCGGGCGACGATCACGACGTTGGCGCCTTCTGCGACCAGGGTCTGGGCCGCCGCCAGCCCCAGACCCCGCGACGCCCCGGTGACTACCAGGCACCGTCCAGCCAGTCCTAAGTCCATGGCTCCATGCTGCCTTAACCGGGCCGTGACGCGCTGTCCTGCTGCACCCGCAACTCCTGGACCTCGCGGCGCAGCAGGATCACGAAGCCGATAGGTAGCAGCAGGAACAGGATCAGCCACTGCCCGGCGTAGCCCAGGTGCGGCCCCAGTCCGGGCCCCTGCACCGGGACCACCTCCAGCGAGTCCGGGGGCTGCGAGGACTGCGCCTGCAGATACGCGAAGTAACAGGTGTCCTCCGGGCACAGGGTCGCAGTGTGCAAGGAGGTGGCCTCGCCATTGCTCAGGATGCCCGGGCCCCGCTTGGCTTCCGACGGCTGAAGCACCCCGGTGACCCGGACCTCACCGGCCGGGGGTGGGGGGGCGACAGGATTCTCGTTGGTCATCCTGCTTGCCTCGATGGCGCCGCGCAGCACAAGGATGGCGGTGCCGTCGGCGCTGCGCAGGGGGGTGACCACCCACAAGGCCGGGGCGTCGCCGCTCTTGCGGTTGCGGATCAGGATCGACTGCCGGTCGTAGACCCCGGACACCGTGACCGAGGTGTACCGATTCGCGGCGGGCAGTTCCTCGCGCGGACCCAGCACGGTGGCCAGGGGGACGGGTGCCGCTGCCGTGGCGGCCGTCAGGCGCTGCTCCTCGGCAGATCGCGTCTCGTGGCGACCGTATTGCCACTTGGCCGCCACGAGCGACAGGCACATCAGACAGGGCAGTGCGATCAGCATCGCGATCCAGCGGGGCTGGCGCAGCACCGCCAGGACATCCGACACCTGACTACTCGTCCTCGAGCCGGAACCCGATCTTCAGCGAGACCTGGTAGTGGTTGACGCCCCCGTCTCGGATGTACCCGCGGATGTCGGTCACCTCGAACCAGTCGATGTGCCGCAGTGTCTGCGCGGCGCGGTCGATCCCGTTGCGGATGGCCTGGTCCACGCTGTCGGGGGAGGTGCCGACGATCTCGGTCAGCCGGTAGGTCCTGTTGCTCATGCGTTCTCCATTCCGCGATCAGTCCAGACCCTGCAACTGGTCGCTGAGGTCTACCGTTCCACCGTAGGGCAGGTCCCGGGGCACGACCTTGCCGACCTCGACGCCGGTGATACACAGCGCGGTGTCCGCGGAACGGATGGTCACTGTGCTCTCACCGCCCTCGGCTCGCACGTATGCCGAACCCTGGCCGCCGAGTATCTCCGCGGCAACCGGGTCGCCGGCGCCGATCGCCACCGTGATGAACCCCGGCTCATCGGCCAGGTAGTTCACGGCCACGGTGTGTGACCAAGCGAACACCGGATGCTCCAGCGGGATGGTGACCGACCCGCCGGCCGCCACGGCGTAGCAGCCGTCAGCGGGAGGTAGGGAGGCCGCGCCGTCGATCCGCGCCGGGACCAGATGTCCGCGGTTGTCGATCAGTCTCAGGGAGTCCGTGCTGGTGGCGAATCCGGGCTGCTGGGACAGGGGAGCCAGGAACCAACTGGCCAGGTTGTAGGGATGGGTCACCGGCAGCAGCAGGAAGTCGGGGACCTCCTGATCGAGCAGGGGGGACCGGGGATCAGCGTTCGCCAAGTCGGCGCGGGCGTTGCCCACCCATCCCTGTGCGGGGTTCTTCGCCCAGATGGATGCGTATGCCAGTGAGGAGAACAAGGTGAGCAAGCCCACACAGCACACCGCGGCGAAGGCGGACCATTGCAGTCGGGGCTGGGACAGCCGAGCACGTTCGGACCGAACGGTCGCGCCGATGGCCACACTGATCGGGATCATGGCGGTGGCGACGTAGCGCCCGGCCTGGACCACCCCGGGATCCCCGTCCGGTCCCAGCCGTCCGATGGCGAACGTGGCCAGGTCGACCACCAGGTAGAGTCCCGCGACGATCCACGCCTTGCGGGCCGGACCCGGGCGCTGGACCCCGGCCACCACGATCGTGCCGGTGACCAGCAGGCCCAGCACGATCACCCAGACGGGCGGGTCGGAGTACGACGCGCTGTAGTCGACCGGGGTCCAGCGCAGCGGCCCGCCGACCAGACTCGGTGCGATCGTGTTGAACACGGCTCGTTTGACCAGTTCGAGGACCTGTCCGGGACCGGTGGGAAGGTGGGTGCGGCCCTGCGCCACCTGGGCGAACCCGATCAGGTAGATCACCATCAGCAGTGCCCAGCCGCCCCACAGTCGCAGCCGTTGGGTCAGTGCCCGACGGGCCGCGGCCCAGAAGCGCGGCTGCGGATCGACCAGGACCGTAACGAGGAACAGCCAGCCCGGGATGAGCAGGCTCTTCTCGAAGAACCCCAGTGCGGCCACGACCAGTGCGAAGGTTGTGATCAGTGCAGCCCGTGAACCGGTGCGCAGATAGCGGACGTGGCTGACCGTCGCGAACAGGGCGCAGGTCATCAGCGGAACGAGGGTCAGGGCTGCCGACCACCAGGTCAGCCCGGGCAGCATGATCGGGCTCAGCAGGAACACCGCCAGGGCGGTCAGCGCCGCGATGCCACGACCGAGCAGCGTCGTGAAGGCGGCGATCGCGGCTGCGATCAGGGCCAGCTCCCCGAGCAGCATGGTGGCGACCACAAAGCCGTAGTTGAGTCCGGACACCTCCTGGATGAGCCACACGACCGCGTAGGTGGCCGGCATGACATGCCCGTCATGGTTGTTGAGCAGCAGGTCGGCCGACAGTCCGAGCCGGGCGGCCTGACCTTGCAGGATGAAGTCGTCCCAGTACAGCCAGCCGCCGGCCATGACCACCCCCCACAGTGCCAGGTGGGTGCCGATCACGGCCACGACCGCCGGGATGAACCATCCGGGGCTTGGTGCCGGGTGGGGGCTGGTGGTCACGCCGCCCCCGGGCGGCGCTGGCCGGTTCGGCTGCGCGCGACTACCGTGGGGGTGTGGCGAGGTCGCAGGACAGCATCTCCATCACGGGCGCGAAGGTTCCGCTCAGCGCGGACCAGAGGCAGCGCACCCGGCGCTACCTGACATCGATGGCGATCCGCACGGTCTGTTTCATCGGCGCGATCCTGGCCAGCGGGTGGCTGCGCTGGACTCTGGTCGCCGGTGCGGTGGTCCTGCCGTACATCGCGGTGATCATGGCCAACGCCGGACGGGGACGCACCCGGTCGGCCGCCCCGATGATCATCCTCAAGGACCAGCGACAGATCGGCGCGCGGCCAAAGGACTGACCCCGGGTTCACAGAGCCTCGCTCGGGCTGCTCAGGTGGAACCCGTCGATCAGTAGTGCCGGCATCGCGGCCCGGGGGAACCAGTCGGCCCACTCACGCGGCAGGCAGGGCGAAGTGGCCGTGGCATCCATGATCCTGCCGAGGATATCCGGTACGGAGACGTTGAACCGGAAGTTGGGTCCGGCCCCGGTCAGCCGGCCGTCGCGGACGGCGTAGACACCGTCGCGGGTCAGGCCGGTGAGCAGCAGGTTCTGCGGGTCGACTTCGCGGATGTACCACAGGCAGTTGATCAGGATGGCCTCGTCGGTGCGCGCCACCAGATCAGCGAGTTCGCCGTGGCCGTCGGCGTCGGTGAGGATCAGGTTGTCGGCCATGTGGACCGGTTCCAGCCCGAATCGGTCCGCGGTGGGCCGACTGGCGCGCAGCGCCGAGAGGTGGCCGTCGCGGATGAGGTGGGTGCGGCGCAACTCCACTCCGTTGTCGAACACCGACTCGGTGCTGGAGTCGGCGGTCGCCACCACCCGGGTGGCCGTCTGCAGCCCCGGGTGTAGCGGATCGGCGTACAGATCGAGGTGGCGCGGGCTCAGGCGGTCTCCCAGCCGGGTACCTCCGCCGCGCCGCGAGAAGACGTTGTGCCCCTCCACCGCATCACGGCCGTTGGCCGACCAGGCCAGATAGATCAGCAGGTCGGCCACCGCGGCAGGCGAGAGGATCACCCGGTGACGACCGGGCGACAGGTCGATCCGTTCGCCTTGCAGCGCCAGCAGTTCCGCGCCGGCGCTCGCGGCAGCCCCGAAGTCCGCGGCGAGGCTGTTCGTGCCCCACCACGTCGACCCGCGGCCGTCGCGGGCCGACGCCTCGATCCGGACCGAATCCTGCACGTGTCGATAGCCGGTGCCCGACGTGGTCGCCAGATGGGTGGTTGTGCGGTCCACCTCCGCGTAGCCGAACCGACCCGGCGGCCGGGCCAGGAAGGACGAGACCGCGCCGAGCAGTGCGTCCGTACTCGACTCGTCGATGGCCGGTCCCGGTTGGGCGAAGTCCTCCCCGGCCCGGCCCGGGACCAGTGGGGCCACCGCGGGGTAGGCGTCGGCGGCCCTGGCCGAGGACCGGGCCCCGGCGGCCAGCGCGGCGGCCTCCCCGGAGTCCTGGACCTGTCCGGTCGCCACGCCGACGGCTGTTCCCCCGGGAACCGCTTCGAAGGCGATCACCGTCAGGCTCGACGTCTGGGTGTCGCCGTTTGTGGTCACCGCCGAGTTGGCCCAGCGCAGGTTCTGGGTGTGGGAGGTGTGCAGCACCGTGCAGCCCTCGGTGAGTTCCGTCAGGGCGGCCGAAACGATGTCGGTGGGGTTCATGCGCGGGCCTCCGCACGGGTGTTGAGGACGTTCACGCCGGTGAAGACCGCGCTCGGGCACCCGTGCGACACGGGGGCGACCTGTCCCGGCTGGCCCTTGCCGCAGTTCAGCGCGCCGCCGAGAAGGTACGTCTGGGGACCGCCCAGGCCGGCCAGTGAGCCCCAGAACCGCAGTGTGTTCGCCTGATAGGCGACGTCGCGGACCTGGCCGGCCAGCTGGCCGTTGCGGATGCGGTAGAAGCGCTGCCCGGTGAACTGGAAGTTGTACCGCTGCATGTCGATCGACCAGGACTTGTCGCCCACGATGTAGATCCCGTCCTCGACCCCGGAGATCAGGGACTCGGTGTCCGGGCCGTCGGGCTGTGGCTGGAGGCTGACGTTGGGCATGCGCTGGATGGGGACGTGCTCGGCGCTGTCGGCGTAGGCGCACCCGTTCGACCTGCCGCCCGGCCCCGCCATCTGCCGGTCCAGTTGGTAGCCCACCAGAATCCCGTCGCGGACGATGTCCCACTCCTGCGCGGCGACTCCTTCGTCGTCCCAGCCGACGGTCGACAGCCCGTGCCCAGTCGTGCGGTCAGCCCGGATGTTCATGAGGGCGCTGCCGTACTGCAGGTGGCCGAGTCCGTCGGGGGTCGCGAACGACGTCCCCGCGTAGTTCGCCTCGTAGCCGAGGGCCCGGTCCTTCTCTGTGGCGTGGCCGACCGACTCGTGGATGGTCAGCCACAGATTCGTGGGGTCGAGGACCAAGTCGTAGCGTCCCGGCTCGATGCCCGGTGCCCGGGTCTTCTCGGCGAGGCGCTCGGGCAGTGCCGACAACTCGGCGGCCCACGACCAGTTCGACCCCGCATACTCCCAGCCCCGCCCGGCCGGGGGAGCGGTTGACGACATGTCGTCGAATCCGCTGGGTGTGACCATGACCGCCGTGTAGGACGGATGCGTACGGACCCGCTGCTGCCAGATCCGCGTACCTGCCAAGTCCGCGAGGTAGGTGGACTCCAGTACGCACTCCAGCGATGCGCTCGTGTGGTCGACGTCGCGGGCGAACAGCGCACAGTTGTCCTGCAGAACCGCGACCATCTCGTCCACGGGCACAGCGAACGGGTCGATCGTGTACTCACTGACGTGAACCCCGTTCGCCGGGGATTCGTCGGCCAGGACGACCTCCGGACCGGGCAACCGGGCACACCGCAGGGCCAGTTCGCATGCCCGTCGGGCGGCTTCCCCGACGGATCGGAGGTCCAATCGCTCGGTGGCCGCGAACCCCCACGCGCCGGCGACGACGACCCGCACCCCGACCCCGAGGTCACGACGTTCGGTGGCCGACTCCATCTGCCCATCGCGCAGGTGCAATCCGCGCAGTCGTGTCTGATGCACCCGGACGGCCGCGTAGGCCGGCCGGAAGCGGGTGCACTCGGTCAGGGCGACCGATTCGATGCCGGCGAAGTCCAGCGAGCGGAAGTGCTCATCCAATCGGCCGGAATGGACGGAGTCGGGAATCACACTCCGCATTCTGCCCTCTGCCCGTGACACGCTGACTGTCGTGACGGTGATTCTCGACCTGCGTGTCCTGCCAGGACCGAATCCGGACATCGGGGGACCCGCCGTCCGGCTGACCATGGCGGCCCCGTGGGATGCGCTCGGGCAGACCACCGATGCGGTGAGGCACGCGGCCACGGCTGTGGGACTGCCGCTGGATCCGCACCAGATCGTGCACCGTCCCACCGACGACGGTTTCGTGCTGGCCTGGCCGGTAGCCGACCGCGGCCTCGCCGAGGCCCATGCCGAGGCCGTCCGGGCACTGATCTACGAGGCGCCGGTGCCCGAGCCGAGGAACATGCCTGCGCAGCCATTCGAACTGCTCGACCCCGCGGTGCCGTGCGTTGCCATCAGCGGTACCAACGGGAAGACCACGACGACCCGGCTGATCGCACACTGTGCACGCACCGCAGGGCTGTCGACGGCCTGGTCGAGCACCGACGGGGTCTTCCGGGACGGGCAACTGGTCGTCGCCGGGGACTACAGCGGACCCGGCGGGGCACGCCGGGTGCTCGGGGAGCCGGGGGTGGAGTTCGCGGTGCTGGAGACTGCCCGGGGTGGGCTGCTGCTGCGGGGGATGAGCGTCGGCCGGGTGGACGTCGCGGTCGTGACCAATGTGGGTGCCGACCACCTGGGCAGTCACGGGATCAACACCATCGAGCAGCTCGCGACGGTCAAGGCGACCGTGGTGCGGGTGGTCGACCCGGCCGGCTGGACCGTGCTGAACGCCGACGAGCCGTTGGTCCGGCACATGGCCGAGCAATCGCCCGGCCGGCCCTGGTTCTTCGGCCTGGACTCCGAGCCGATCGGTGAGCGGTTCACCACGGTGCGCGGCGGCCATGTCGTTGTGCAGGGGTCACTGAACGCGGATCTGGGGCCGGTGGCCGCGATGCCGGTCACCGTGGGCGGTCACGCGCGGTTCAACGTGACCAACGTCCTGGGCGCGGCGTCGGCGGCGCTGGCCGCCGGTATCGGGATCGACCACGTTCGCACCGCCCTGCGGACGTTCCGCCCGGACAGCACGCTGTCCTCCGGGCGTTTCAACTGCTGGGTGGTGGCCGGGCGACTGGTGGTCCTGGACATGGCGCACAACACCGAGAGCCTGCGGGAGGTGCTGACCACGGCGCGGCATCTCACGGGTACCGGGCGGCTGTGGGTCGGGTTCGGCACGGCCGGTGACCGGGACGACGAGGTCCTGCAGGGGATGGGGTTCGCGGCCGCGGATCTGGCCGACCAGGCGTTCCCGCTCGACAAGCCCGGCTACGTGCGCGACCGCACGATCGAGGAGATGCGCGCGCAGTTCCTGGCGGGCATGGCGGTCGCCGGATCGGAGCAGTCCGAGTGCTTTGACAGCGAACTGCACGCGCTCACCGCGCTGGTCGAGCGCAGCACGCGCGGGGATGTCGTCGTGATCACCGTCGCCGAGCAGTTGCACGAACTGGAGCAGTGGCTGTTGGCCCGCGACGGTGCGGAGGTTGATCCGGCCAGATGGGCCGCGGCCGGACGAACTGCCTGACGGGCCGGCGTCACGCCCGTGCGTAAGCCGCGGCCCGCAGCGTCTCGGCCAGCAGGGGCATGTCCTCACCCATCACCGCCAGGACGTCGCCGGGATTGGCCACCGACAACGCGTATTCGGTGGCCGCCACCTCGTCGAGGATGACCGTGGTCTCCCGGGCCCGGCCGAAGGGGACGTCCCGGATGCCCTGCTCGATGAGGGCCACCACTTCGCCCGGCTGGCGCCCGCGCCGGTTC